>JADMKR010000130.1 GCA_015478765.1 Flavobacterium sp. | reverse complement strand
TAATCATAGGCAGGATTGTCGAAGTACATATATCCAAGCGATGTATTGATAACATCCACACCCAAACTGTCAGCCATTTCGGCCGCTTCTACCCAATATGATTCTTCGACGGGCGTTTCTGAATTGATATCTTCAGTTATAAATAAATAATAGGAAGCATCTGGCGCCGTACCCACGAGCTGATTGGGGGCATAGCCACCCATAGTTGACAAAACCAACGTACCGTGATTGTTTCCGCTATAAATATTGTTATTCCCATCGACGAAATTGTAACCGCCCAGAATTAAACCATTATCCCATAACCGCTGAAATGGTTGCGCGGCATCGACCTGCGGGAAGCCGGCATCCATTATGGCAATTATTTTGCCGTCGCCGGTAAAATCCTGCTGATGCAACAAATGACCGTTAAGCATTTCAATCTGATTAGCCGAATTACCGTACTGGAAATCGGCCTGAACCGCCGCCGGCCGTGCCGCCATGCTAGTGGATATGGCTGAAAGGTCGGAACTATCCAGTGCATTATCGGCGAAATCAATGGATGCAACAAAACTTAAATTGGCAAGCGGGTAAATATCAGCAGCGACACCCCTGACATGAACTGCATTTAACCATTTGGATTTTGCCATGACTGTTACAGCAGTGGCGGCGACTTGGTCGATATACGACTGTTCGATGGGTACATCAAAAAAATCCAATGGTATATTTTGAGTTGTCCGCCTATCAAGTGACCGTTGTGAAAGCATTTCCAAGGGGTTATCAAGATAGAACGCGGCCTGGGGCTTATCGTTGAAATAGATCCAGGCATCCTCTTGCGCGCCGGCGCTTGCGAGGAAGAATAACGCGAACAAAGAAAGATATTTTTGCATAACCGCAGATTAGGTCACTAATTTAGGCAATTACGCCCGATCCTACTAATTCATCTTCTAGATACCATGCTACAAACTGACCTTGTGTAATGGCAGATTGAGGTTCATCAAATGAAATATACATCCCGTGCTCAAATTGATGCAAGGTTGCATCCTGCAAAGGCTGTCGGTATCGAATGCGAGCCTTGACCTTCATTATGGTGCCCGGATCGAGTTTCAGGTCAGGTCTGATCCAGTGTATTTCAGAACCATCAACATATAATGCACTTCGGAACAGACCCGGATGGCTACTGCCAAGGCCAGTGTAGATACTATTGGTTTCTACATCGGTTCCTATTATAAATAACGGTTCTTTGGTACCGCCAACATTTAGTCCTTTTCTCTGACCGATCGTAAAATAATGGGCGCCGGGATGCTTGCCTACTACTTTGCCCATGGTCGGAGCATATGCTATACGGTTTGCGGCTGCCGCCAATTGCATTTCCTCGTCGCCGGTGATTTCAACTTGAGAATACAGTGGCGAACCCGAATCGATTTGATAGATTACGCCCTCTTTAGGCTGCAACTTTTGCTGCAAAAATTCCGGTAGCCGCACTTTTCCGATAAAGCAAAGTCCTTGCGAATCTTTTTTTTCGGCCGTGACGAGTTCCATATCGTACGCGATCTTCCGAACTTCAGGCTTTGTAAGTTCACCAATCGGAAATAATGCTTTGGCTAATTGTTGCTGCGAAAGCTGGCACAGGAAATATGACTGGTCCTTATTTTGGTCGGTTCCCGCGAGTAGCCTGTATATGGTTTCACCGCCCTGAACTATTTCCGCCTTGCGGCAATAATGGCCGGTAGCGACGAAATCAGCACCCAGACTCATCGCAATCTTCATAAAAACATCGAATTTGATTTCGCGGTTGCACAGCACGTCGGGATTGGGTGTACGCCCTTTTTCGTATTCGGCAAACATATAATCGACAATACGTTCTTTGTACTGCTCACTGAGATCGACTGTTTGAAACGGTATCCCTAGTTTTTGTGCGACAAGAAGTGCGTCGTTGCTGTCTTCAAGCCATGGGCATTCGTCGGAAACAGTGACCGAATCGTCATGCCAGTTCTTCATAAACAGCCCAATAACTTCGTAGCCCTGTTCTTTCAATAGCCAGGCCGCAACACTGGAATCGACACCACCCGAAAGTCCTACAACTACCCTTTTCATAATAAGAATTAAAGGTGCAAAAATACGGTTATTATTCTGTTTTTGCAGGTGATTTTTTGAACTTCCTCACCAGCGGATGTTTCTCCTCACGAATGAGTTTTCCGCCCTCGTAGAATTTCCATTTTCCCTTTTTGAGTCCGTTTACAAACTTTCCTTCAGACGCAATTTTACCATCAGATCCCCGAAATAGCGCATAGCCGTCAATTTCGCCGTTTTTGTAAGTCGTCTCTTCCAGTACAACACCTGTAGGGGTATACTTTCGATAGTTACCATGCCGAATGCCATCTTTAAAGTGAATCTCTTCAGCTATTTTTCCATTCGGAAAATAAACACTCCGCAAACCGTGCAATTTGCCGGCCTTGTACGTTTCACGTGTCATTATATTGTTCGTATTCTGATGATAGTAAATCCATTCACCCTCGTGCAATTTATTGACAGTCTTCCCTTCGCTGATTTTATTGCCCTTTTGGTTGAAAAAGGTGGTGAAAGCAGAACCGTCTTTTGGGGAAAATACTCTAGTCGCGACTACGGTAGCCAACTTAGTGTCGTCGTAATATTTAAAGGTGCCGACTTCCTTCCCATTTTCAAAAACGCCTTCGTACCGAAGTCGTTTCGACTCTTCGTAAAAACCTTTCCAAGGCCCGTGTTTGCGGCCTTCTTGGTTTAATTTATTAATATCTTCCTGTGCCGAAAGTGTATTGGTAAACAACATTAAAATGAATAGACCGGCGAGATGGCGAAATGTGTACTGCATGGATAAAATTGATTTATGTTATAACTGCGCAGGCGCCTTTTTATTTTGCGGCACCGCAGGCAAAAGCACAAAAGTGTGGTGGCGCAATTTTAATATAATTTTAGAACACGTCCTCATAAAAATTTCTAAATTCGTCAAAATTTAAAAATACTGCCATGAAAATTATGAAAACCCTTGCGCTGACGGCCTTTGTTGTCTTTTCATTCACCGCCTGTAATGATGATGAGCCTACTGCCGGTCCGAGCCAATCATTACTGGAAATCGCCGAGGCTGACCCGGCGCTGACCACATTAGTACAAGCCATCGCAATTGTTGGTGCTGAAGAAAGTTTCGAAAGCAACACTTCGCTGACTGTTCTCGCCCCTACCAACACCGCATTCAATGAGTATTTCCTTGAATATGGATTCTCAGGTATCGATGCCATTCCGGTTGAGCAATTGCGTCAATTGTTGTATAATCATATGCTGAATGGCGATTTTGAAGCCAATGAATTACTGCCAGGGTACATGAAAACCTACGGAAAGGGAGCCGCTTCTTCCTCCAATACTCTTAGCCTTTTTATCGACAGAAGCGAAGGGATTGAGTTCAATGGATATTCAAAACTTATCGCGCCCGACAAGAGAGCGCGCAATGGCCGTTTACATGTAGTCGACAGGGTAATCGCTCTTCCCACATTAGCTGCACATATTAAAGCACATCCCGAATTTACGATTTTAGCGGAAATATTGGGATCCCATCCCAATTCTGATTTTGCTGTTGCCATAAATGACACTAATGACTCAACTATCACGGTTTTTGCACCAACAGATACGGCATTTGGCGCTTTATTGGAGAAAATGAATATCGATAGCATAAATGAAGTATCGGATGCTGACCTGGAAGAAATACTTTCCTATCATGTATATGCGGGAACCAATTATATGGTTTCCAATTTGTCAAATTCACAAAATCTTACAATGAGTTCCGGACAGAATGCCACCTATACCAGCTCTGGAGGAGGTCGTAAGATCACTGATGTCAACGGCCGGGTCGCGAACCTGTTGTTTACCGATATTCAATCTTCAAACGGTATCATTCACGTAGTAGACAAAGTAATGCTGCCAAATTAAATCGCTATTATAACTTGAAGCTCCCGTAATCGGGAGTTTTTTTTGTTTAACAAAATTTTGTTTAACTTTATTTAAAAATAATTAAACAAAATATATACCTTAGCTTTTATTAATTTAAAAAATT
>JADMKR010000129.1 GCA_015478765.1 Flavobacterium sp. | reverse complement strand
TAGGACGCCAGGTTTTCATCCTGGTAACAGGGGTTCGATTCCCCTACGGACTACACAAAATAATAATAATTTACAAAAGGAAATGGCAAATCATAAGTCAGCTTTAAAGAGAATCAGAAGTAACGAAAAGAGAAGGGTATTAAACAGATACCAACACAAGACTACGCGTAACGCTATAAAATCATTGAGAATCGCTACTGATAAAGCTGATGCAACATCGAAGTTGTCAGCTGTAATTTCAATGATCGATAAATTAGCTAAAAAGAATATCATTCATAATAACAAAGCGTCAAACTTAAAATCAAAATTAACTAAGCACGTTGCTAAGTTGTAATTATTGATCGCAGAATATTATAGAGCTCCCTCGCGGGGGCTTTTTTTTTATAGCAGGTTTTTGATGTTTTCAAGCATTTCTTTAGAGATTGGTTTAGACTGAAAATCGATTACCATCGGATAGGTTTTGGCCTTTTCAATATCGTGGGGATCGATTGTCGATGAAAGCACAATTACTTTTACTTCACTATATGAAGAATATTTTTCGGTTGAAAAATGGTCGAGAAATTCCCAGCCTCCCATAACCGGCATATTCAAATCCAGGAAAATGATTTCGGGATAATTCGTATTTGCGCTGGCTGACTTATCAAAGAATTGAAGTGCTTCTTCACCGTTTCGGGCCGTTTCGATTTCGTGTGCGAATCCCGACTTGCGTACTACCATTTTGTACAGCATCAGTGTTATGGGATCGTCATCAACGCATAAAATTTTAGCTAGCATCTAATTTGTTTGGTTGTTAAAAATTAACGTAAATGTGGTGCCTTCATCGACCACGCTCTCAACAGATATCGTTCCACCCATACTTTCGACCTGAGATTTCACCAAATATAATCCGAGCCCTTTACTGTCGGGGTAATTGTGGAAACGCTGGTAAAGCCCGAAGATTTTCTCTCTATTCCGTATCAGATCGATTCCAATACCGTTATCCTTAAATACCAACACAATAGAATCATCTATAAGTTTGGAGGATATCGATACCTTGAGCTTTCTATTTGACGCCCGATATTTAATAGCATTTGTCAATAAATTCAGCAATATACTTTCGAGATATGATTTATTGATACTTTTTATCGAACTCTGTTCCAGTTCTATGTTAATGTCGAGTTTGTACAGATTAACCAAATAAGCCAACTGATTCACGACATTGTTAAAGACCTCCCGTATCGATACTTCTTCTTTTTGAATCGACGGATTGTCTTTAATTATCACAACCTTTACTAGATCGTTAATAGTCTCATTCAGGAGATGGGTCGACTTCGAGAAGCCGTCCAGGATTTCCTTCAGCTCCTGGCTTTCGACAGGTATGTCCTCAATTAGATTCAACAAACCGGTCAGGTTTGAAAGTGGTGCCCGGAGATTATGTGAAGTAATATAGGAAAACTGTTTTAGATCTTTATTGTTTTGCGTTAACTCGCGAATTAGCTGCTCTTTCTCTTTTTCCTGCCTTTTCTCCTCGGTAATATCGCGTTGAATTGAAATCCAATGCGAATGCTCACCTTCCTTATTGGTAATTGGGATCATCGAAAAATTCACCCAATACTCGTCACCATTTTTTTTGCTGTTTAAAGTTTCAAATTTAAACTCCTGCTTTTGCTTCAACGCGTCGGACACCTTGTCGAAATCTTGGCGGAACGATTTTCTTTCCATGAATATCGTAGGTGGTTTCCCGATGACATCCTCGGGTAAATATCCGGTCATTTTCGTGAACGCCGGATTTACAAAGACTATTTTCGGAATGGTATGATGTGATTTTTCCGATTCCGAAATTATTACCGAATCCATAGTTTCCGTAACCACGGTTTCGAGTAATTTCAGTCGCTGCTCTTCTTCTTTCTGGCGGGTAACATCCTGCATGGCCCCAATCATTCTGATGGCTTTGCCATTTGAATCCTTCACCAAAAAACCTCGGTCGAATACAAATTTATAAGTTCCATCGGCGCAGGCAAATCTATATTCATCCTGCCATTTCTCTGTTTTTTGTTCGAGAAACGCATAGAGTTTTACCGACATCTTAATGCTGTCCTCGGGATGAATTCGGTCAAACCACCATTTGGATGTAGTGCCAACATCCTTTTTTGCGTATCCGAATATGCCGTAAATCCCTTTATTCCACACGAAATTATCCTCTTGAATATTCCAGTCCCATATGGTATCGCTTGTGGCTTTGGCTACAATATCGTAGCGCTCTTTTGCGCGTTCCGTTTCCTCGAATGAATTTCTGTTTTCTATTAAAACCCCTATCAGGTTTGCCACTCGTTCTACCAAAGCAATTTCCTCCGGTGTCGGCACTTTAATTTGTTTGTAGTACGTCGCGAAACTTGCGATGGCCATACCGGAACCTTTCTTAACCGGTACCGCCCAACAGGATTTGAGTCCGCATTTTAAAGCTTGTTCCGTATAATCAATCCATAACGGACTGGTTGAGATATTACTTACAATCACCTTTTCACCCGTGTAAATAGCGGTTCCGGATGAACCCGAGAGCGGCCCAACCGGGTGGCCCTCCAATGCTTTTAAGAATTCCGCATCCAATGAATTTGCTGCAAGGTGCAGAATGGTTTGGTCATCATTTACTATCGCAATACTGCAGTAGGAGCCGGGAAGCAACGATTCGGTGTTTTCGACAAGTTTATTGATAACCAAATCAAAGCCTATCTTCGGATTTGCATTCAGCTCGTATATTTCCTTTTCGAAAGCAAGTACTGTTTCATGAAATTTGCGCGTTGAAATATCCTGCAGTGCACCGATCTTTTTTACCGGACGGCCATCCCTCCAAATTATGTCGAATCTATCCAGGACATCGGCATATGTGCCGTCACTTCGCAAAAATTTATATTCGAGTTCGAAATGAGTTTCTTCGGGATCCAGCATTGCCTGTTCGAAAAACTCATATACCCATTTTTTCTGATCGGGGTGGAGTCCTGCTTTGAAAAAATGGACATTGGTTTCATTGTCAATAAACCGATATCCGAACAGAGAGTGATAACTCGATCCTACTATATAAATGGAATCTGAAATATAATCGTAATCATATATCACGTCGCTGGTCGCCTTTGCAATCGCCTCAAATCTTTGGTTGACTTCCTGGATACGTTGCTGATCCTGGATACGTGTGGTAACGTTTCGTGAATTGATGACATAGCCATTTACGGCCGCATCGTCAAGTGCATTGGTCGCGATTGACTCGATCCAAAGTATTGAACCGTCATTCGCCCGCATTCTGTAAGGAACTGAATAGACCCGTCGATTGCTTTGCAGTGATTCCAGAAACTCTGAAAAGGTACCATAATCGCTGGCATGGATAAAATCATAAATGGCCGATTTTTCCATCTGCTCTTTGGGGTATCCGAGAATTGAATGATGGTTCGGACTTATATACTGAAATCTCCCATCGGGTGATACTATAAGTAGCAGATCGCCGCTATCCTGCACCAATGCCTTAAACCGCTGTTCGCTCGCCAAGAGTGCTTTTTCTGCCTTATTTCGATGCGTAATATCATTTGCCAGCACAAGTCGGGCAGGTCTTCCTTCAAATTCTATTGCGGTACTTTGAATTTCGACATCTATTATATCTCCACCTTTGACAATATGGCGAAATACCGTTGGAATCGTTGCGTCTTCACTTGCCTGACAACGGTCAGAAATGGCTTCGAATAACATCGGTATATCTTCGGGTGGCCTGATATCGCGAATACTTTTCGTTAAGAACTCGGATTCAGAATATCCATAGTGCCGTAGCGCAGCATCGTTTACATATAGAAATTTTAACGTTTTCCAGTCGTATATCCACATCGGCACCGGACTCAGGTGAAAAAGTTTTTTATACTTTTCTTCCGATTCGTTCAGTTGGCTGCGGAATTTTTGGCGTTCTATACTATATGTAATGCTTTTTGAGAGTTGCGAAGCATTCAGCTCATCTTTAAGTAGATAATCGGACACTCCGTATGACAGTGATTTGTATCCAAATTCTTTATTTCCGAATCCGGTCAGTACGATCACTGGTATGTCCTGGGCAAGCATTATCATACGCC
>JADMKR010000128.1 GCA_015478765.1 Flavobacterium sp. | reverse complement strand
AAACTTTTTCAGAAAATCATCATAATTCCCTGTTAATAAAATCACTTATTGTACGAAAAAAGTTAATTTTTCAATTTTAACTTGCTTGGTAAAAATATTTTGTATTACATTTGGTTTCAATATTACAATTAATTTAACATTCGCCTATAGACCGAAAATTACTTTTTAGAGATTGCATTTATTAAAAACTAAAAGGTATAATTATGGCTAATGTTCACCTCCCTGATGCTTTACTGGTAAAAAATTATGTTGCAGGCGAAGAAAATGCGTTGGCTACACTAATTGACAGGCATCAATCCAAAATCTACGGTTTCATATATTCGAAGATATCCGACCGCGATATATCGGATGATATTTTTCAAGACACCTTTATTAAAGTTATCAAGACTTTAAAATCAAATGCATATAACGAGGAAGGAAAATTTCTGCCCTGGGTAATGCGAATTGCACATAACCTGATAGTAGATCATTTCCGTCGGAATAAAAAGATGCCAATGTTTCGGGAAACCGAGGAATTTTCGATCTTTTCGATAATGTCAGATAATGTTCCTAACATTGAAAGCCAAATAATCACCAGTCAGGTAGAAAGTGATTTAAAGAAGCTGATCGATGAACTGCCCGCCGACCAAAAAGAGGTGTTGATCATGCGAATGTATCAGGATTTAAGTTTTAAAGAAATTTCGGAACTCACCGGAGTGAGTATTAATACCGCTTTAGGGCGAATGCGTTATGCGCTGATGAATTTGCGCAAAGTTATCGACAAACACAAAATTATTTTAACGAATTAGCAATATTAAGTAAGCGTGCGCGTTCTATGAGAAACAATATATTTTTGATATGGCAAAAATTTACTCTCAAAAGCAACCAGCAGCTTCTAAAATGCTACCTAAAAAACGAACCATCGATTTCTTGCTCAGTTATTCCAAAGCTTTGACAATTTTGAAAGTTGGATCGTTAAGCATTGAAAGCATCGCAAATTAGCTTCATCCCGGTATTATGCCGGGATTTTTTTTGTAGTATTCTTTCAGTACTGATTTGCGGCCAATAGTTCGCGTAATTACATCGCGCTCAGGATTCCAGCCGCGCGCCGGCGAATATTCACGACCATACCAAATCATCTGGAGGTGAAGTACATTCCATTTGTCTTGCGGGAACAATCGCTTGGCATCTTTTTCAGTTTGAATAACATTTTTTCCGTTGGAGAAATTCCATCGATACATCATTCGATGAATATGTGTATCCACTGGGAAAGCCGGTATTCCAAATGCCTGTGCCATGACGACGCTGGCCGTTTTATGTCCAACCGCCGGTAGTGATTCCAATGCTTCAAAAGAGGCAGGTACGTTGCCATGATATTTATCCAATAAAATCTGCGATAATCCGTGAATGCCTTTCGATTTCATGGGCGATAGTCCGCACGGCCGAATAATATCCTGAATTTCCTCCACCGACATCTTGACCATGTCTTCAGGATTATCGGCGCGTTTAAAAAGTAGTGGTGTTATCTGGTTTACCCGAACATCAGTACATTGTGCCGATAACAGCACGGCAATTAACAATGTATATGGATCTTTATGGTCGAGCGGAATTGGCACCGTTGGATACAAATCCTGAAGTGTATCAATCACGAAAGAAACCCTTTCCTTAGTAGTCATATTGGCAGTTTTTACAAAAATAGCTAATTTAAAATCGTATCTTGTAGCTGCAAAAATTTCTAAGAGATGACAACTTTACAAACAGGTGAGAAAGCACCCGATTTTTCAGGATTTGATCAGGATGGCAAGTTTCGTCAGCTGGAGGATTATGCCGGTAAGAAACTGATCGTTTTTTTTTATCCGAAAGCAAATACGCCCGGATGCACTGCCGAAGCATGTAATTTGCGCGATAATTACGAAAGATTTCAAGAGCTCGGATACGAATTGCTTGGCGTTAGTGCCGACAGTCAGAAGTCACAATCCAAATTTCGCGATAAATATAAATTTCCTTTTCCGCTTCTAGCCGATGAGGACAAAGAAGTGGCAAAAGCTTTTGGCGTTTGGGGACCCAAGAAATTTATGGGTCGCACCTATGAGGGAATCCATCGCGTGACTTTTATAATCGACGAAAATGGGATAATTGACAAGGTGATTACTGATGTCAAGACAAAAGCTCATACCGATCAGATTCTATCCTAAATCAATTTGATTCCTCCAGTACTTTATTAGGATCGTATCCGAACAGGTGGTGTTTCTTGATAAGTTCGGCAACACCTGTTGGAAGCATTCCTTCCCATCCCGGTTTGCCCATGCCGATCATCTTAAGCACTTCGCGTGAGAAAACTTCAAGCGTATGCGGATCAAAATCATCGATATCGACAACTTTACCGTTGAATTTAAAAAACTTGTAAAGTTCCTTCATACGGGGATGAACCTTCAGGTTTTCGGAATTTAAAATTTCACCATTGTCGCCTAACATCGGGTATAGGAACACTTTCAAATCCCGGTAGAAAAGTTTTCCGAAAGCTTCCAGAATTCCGCCACTGAGATGGCGGTAATACTTCTCGTCAAAAATATCGATGAGATTATTGACGCCCATCGCGAGACCCATTCGTGCTTTGGTATAATTGGAAAAATATTCAACTACTTTGTAATACTCCTGGAAGTTGGATATCATCACAGTCTGGCCCAACGAACATAAAAGCTCGGCCCGGTCCATAAAGTCCCGCTCGTCAATCTCACCATCTGATCGCAGGTTCGAAAGCGTAATCTCGAAGACTACCAGCGTATTGTTTTTGTCGACCTTGTTTTCATTTAAAAACATCCGAAGCGACTTTTCGTACATGTCCATGTTCACTTTTGTGACAGGCCTGAAACTGCCGCGTAAAGCCAAGATGTTCTTCTTGTATAATATCGCCGCCGGAAGAATATTGTTCCCATCGGGATTGAACATAACGGCATCGGTCATCCCGTTCTTAACAAGCTGCAAACTCATCAATCGGTTGTCAACATTGGCAAAACGGGGACCAGCAAAGTTAATGGTATCAATCTCAATCTGGTCTTTATCGAGGTGATCGTATAAGTAGCGGAGCAATTTTTTTGGATCGTTATACTTGTAAAAAGCGCCGTAAATCAGATTGACACCGAGTGTTCCCAGCGTTTCCTGCTGAAGCCTTGCGTCGGTTTCCTTAAAGCGGAGGTGTATGATGATCTCGTTGTAGTCTTCATCAGGTTCAATTTGATATCGGATACCAACCCAGCCATGGCCTTTAAACTGCTTGGCAAAATCAATGGTCGCAACGGTATTGGCGTAACTGAAAAACAATTTGTTTGGGTGCTTTTCCCTGCTTAACCGTTTTTCGATGAGTTCAACCTCGTGGGAAAGCATTTTTTTGAGACGGCTTTCGGTTACGTAGCGGCCGTCAGATTCGCTGCCGTAAATCGCATCGCTGAAGTCTTTGTCATAGGCCGACATTGCTTTGGCAATTGTTCCGGATGAACCACCGGAGCGGAAAAAATGGCGGACAGTTTCCTGACCCGCGCCAATCTCGGCGAACGTTCCATAGATATTGGCGTTCAGGTTAATACGAAGCGTTTTATCCTTAATTGACGGAACCTGCTCTATCGCCCTATCACCTTTCAAAGTGATCCCATTATCTAATTTTATCATAATCTTTTGAATACAAGGCAAAGTTAATCAAATGGCCCGTTATTAAAAGAAAGTAATTGCTATTTTTGTAAAAATTAACTTGTGAAAGTACACTTTTTAGGCACGGGAACTTCGCAGGGCATTCCGGTAATCGGCAGCGATCATCCGGTATGTAAAAGTACCGATTCACGGGATAAGAGGCTTCGGGTTTCCGTTTGGATTTCTTGGGATGACGCTTCGGTCGTGATAGACTGTGGCCCAGATTTTAGGCAGCAAATGTTGGTTTCCGGATGTTCACGCGTCGATGCGATTTTGTATACACACGAACATTCCGACCACACGGCGGGTTTGGACGACATCAGGCCGTTTTTTTTTAAACAGGGCGACATCCCGGTTTATGGTCACCGAAGAGTTTTAGATAACCTGGCAAAACGTTTCGACTACATATTTGCGACCGAAAAAAAATATCCTGGTGCGCCAACAGTTCGACCGGTGGAAGTGAAAA
>JADMKR010000127.1 GCA_015478765.1 Flavobacterium sp. | reverse complement strand
TGGGTAAGTTGTCTTATTTTATTTTATATCTTTGCGCACTGGAAATAGCACCTTACTATTTTATCTATTATTGGTTTGCAAATAGTTAGAACACCTTGAAATTGCCTTATATGAAAGTGAAAACGATTTTGGTGTCACAGCCAGAGCCTAAAGTAGAAAATTCCCCGTATTTCGAGCTTCAGCAAAAACTCAAAGTAAAGATTGACTTCAGGCCGTTTATTCACGTTGAAGGCGTTAGCGCCAAAGAAATCCGGTTACAGAAAATCGATATCAATAATTTCACAGCTATCATTCTTACCAGTAAAAATGCTGTGGATCACTTTTTCAGAGTAGCCGACGAAATGCGGTACAAGATTCCGGAAGGTTTGAAATACTTCTGCCAGTCGGAAGCCATCGCGTTTTACCTGCAAAAATATGTTGTTTACCGAAAACGTAAAATTTACGTCGGACAAAAAGATTTCGTAGATCTAACGCCGTTGATTAAAAAATACAAAGACGAGAAGTTTCTTTTGCCAGCTTCCGATCAACTTAATGCCGATGCGCCGCAAACTTTAAACAATTTAAAAGTCGATTGGACGCAGGCAATTTTTTACCGAACGGTAATGAGTGATTTATCAGATCTTGCCGATGTGTACTACGATGTGCTGGCTTTTTTCAGTCCGACAGGCATCAAATCACTATTTAAAAATTTTCCCGATTTTAAGCAGAATGATACCCGGATCGCTGTTTTTGGCAGCACTACTCAAAAAGAAGCGCTTGATCACGGCCTGCGGGTAGATATTATGGCTCCCTCTGCTGAAGCGCCTTCAATGACGATGGCACTTGAAAAGTACATCATAAAAGCAAATAAGTAAAAGTAGAAAATAACAATAAAAAAAGCGTCGGTTACCCCGACGCTTTTTTATTGAATTAATATTTGCCTTTTACATTTGAGGCCCGGCTTTAAGCAGGCTTTCTCCTTCGGCATTATCAGCATATTGCGAAAAATTCTTTATAAAAAGCGCGCCAAGCTCATTGGCAGCATCATACCATTTCTGTTCATCGTCGTATGTTTTCCGTGGATCCAGAATACCACTGTCAACGCCGCTGAGCTGTTTCGGGATACTGAAATTGAAAATTGGAAGATTCTCCATTTCAGCATTTTCGATAGACCCGTCCAATATTCGGTCTATGATGGCGCGGGTATCCTTAATCGAGATTCGTTTTCCAGTTCCGTTCCAGCCTGTATTGACAAGATATGCGGTGGCATTGTGCTGTTCCATTTTTCTAACCAATTCCTGCCCGTACTTTGTTGGATGCAGCGATAAGAATGCCTTACCAAAACACGGTGAAAATGTTGGTTCGGGCTTGGTAACACCCCGCTCAGTTCCGGCGAGCTTTGCCGTAAAACCAGAAAGGAAGTGATACTTCGTCTGTTCAGGCGTTAGTTTGGCAACCGGAGGCATCACACCAAAGGCGTCGGCGGTTAGGAAAATAACTTTATTGGCATGTCCTGCTTTAGAGACAGGCTTTACAATATTATCTATATGATATATCGGGTACGAAACGCGGGTATTCTGGGTCACAGATCCATCGGCGAAATCGATCTTGCCATCAGCGTCCACCGTCACGTTTTCAAGAAGTGCGTCCCGTTTGATCGCATTAAAGATATCGGGCTCATTCTCCCGACTCAAATCGATTGTTTTTGCGTAGCATCCGCCTTCGAAATTAAAAACACCATCATCATCCCACCCGTGTTCGTCGTCACCTATGAGCGCGCGTTTCGGATCGGTCGACAAAGTGGTTTTCCCTGTTCCCGAAAGACCAAAAAATACCGCTACATCACCATTATAGCCTTTATTGGCAGAACAGTGCATCGACGAAATCCCTTGTAATGGAAGATAGTAGTTCATCATCGAGAACAAACCTTTTTTCATTTCTCCGCCATACCAGGTACCGCCAATAAGTTGGATTTTCTCGGTAAGGTTGAACGCGATATAGACTTCCGAATTTAATCCATGTGATTCATAATCCGCGAAGCCGGTCTTAGAGGCATTCATTACTACAAAATCGGGTTCGCCGTAATTTTCCAGCTCTTCCTCTGTTGGCCGTATAAACATGTTTTTTACGAAATGTGCCTGCCATGCAACTTCCATGATAAAACGCACCTTTAATCGGGTGTTCTCATTAGCGCCGCAATAGGCATCCACTACGTATAATTTCTTATTGCCGGAAAGTTGTGAAACCGTTGTTTGCTTTAGTGCCTCCCATGTTTTTTGGGAAATAGGTTTGTTGTCGTTCTTAGCTTTTTCCGATGTCCACCAAATGGTATCGCGTGTAACATCGTCCTCGACAATATATTTATCTTTTGGGGATCGTCCGGTAAAGACTCCGGTGTTCACATTTACAGCTCCCAGTTCAGAAAGCTGACCCTTCTCGAAACCTTCCAATCCCGGGCTTAATTCTTCTTCAAACAGCAGGTCGTATGACGGATTATATACGATTTCCCCGGTATTGTCGATTCCATACTTTTCCAGCGAAATCGATTTCGTAATTTGGGTGTAGTTGTCCATAAAATATTCTTCTTGAGTTGTGTTCTAAAAGACAGTAAAAGTAAAAATTTAATTTCAGAATTGATTTGTTTAAGACGATTTTATGCTTTTTTTGCCGATAAAATGAAACATGAGAATTGCCCATCCGACGATTAAAAACAATCCGCCAATAGGGGTGACAAAACCGATCACCTTAAAATCAAAATTGGTTAATTGATTTGTTGCCAATAAATAAATCGAACCGGAAAACAAAACTATTCCCAAAGTGATGAGAATGAATATCGTACGTCTCAATTTGGAACTGATCTCGCAAATGCCGACAAACAATAAAAGCAGCGCATGAAACATTTGATAGCGAACGCCTGTTTCAAAAGTTACCAATTCGGAAGTTCCTAGTTTGTTCTTCAGCAAATGTGCGCCAAAAGCTCCGAAAATAACAGCAGTCATTCCAAATAATGAAGCCATCCAAATTATACGCCGGTCCATATCAATAATTTTTGCAAAGATACGGCATACTGCCAAATATCCCGCCGACAGAGTAATTTCAAATTATTACCTTTACGGCCATCTACCAAATAAAATGAGAAATATACTTATAGTGGGCGCCGGGCGATCGGCCTCGTCATTAATCCAATACCTTTTGAATAACGCGGCAGCCGAGAACCTTCATCTCACAATCGCCGATATATCTGAAGAACAGGCTCTGCGAAGAGTAGGCGGACATAAAAACGCAACTGCTGTCGCACTCGATATTTTTGATGAGGTTCAACGAGCGGCAGAAATCCAAAAAGCACACCTCGTGATATCAATGCTGCCGGCCCATATGCACATTGATGTGGCCAAGGACTGCATTCGTTACAAAAAGCATATGGTGACCGCTTCTTATATCAGCGAAGCGATGCAACAACTCGATGCGGCTGCCAAAGAAAACAATGTCGTTTTTATGAACGAAGTAGGATTGGATCCCGGCATCGACCACATGAGCGCCATGAAAGTAATGGATCAGATTCGCGAAAAAGGTGGCAATATCATATTGTTTGAATCTTTCTGCGGCGGACTGGTAGCTCCCGAATCCGATAATAATCTGTGGAATTATAAATTCACGTGGGCGCCACGAAATGTGGTTCTGGCGGGTCAGGGCGGCGCCGCCAAATTCATTCAGGAAGGGAAATACAAATACATTCCCTACCACAAATTGTTTCGTCGCACCGAATTCCTGGAGGTGGAAGGCTACGGAAGATTTGAGGCTTACGCCAACAGGGATTCGCTGAAATATCGCAATATATACGGACTTCAGGACACATTGACAATGTATCGGGGAACCATTCGCAGAGTTGGTTTTTCAAAGGCCTGGAATATGTTTGTTCAGTTGGGCATGACAGACGACACTTATGTTATCGACAACTCCGATACCATCAGCTATCGTGAATTCACCAATTTATTTCTTCCGTATCATCCCACCGATTCGGTTGAAATCAAATTGCGGATGCAACTCGGAATCGACCAGGATGATATCATGTGGGATAAACTAATCCAACTCGATATTTTCAACCCCGATAAAATTGTAGCACTTAAAAATGCGACTCCCGCCCAAATCCTTGA
>JADMKR010000126.1:3753-4156 GCA_015478765.1 Flavobacterium sp. | reverse complement strand
TAACGGAAATGCTAATGGACTGGAGGCAGTAATTTATTGATGAAATAAGACGACTTGATGAAAATTGGTGTTTATTCGATAGGATCCCAAAGTGGACTTGCATATTTTGCAGATTTAACCAGTCAAGGTTATACTGTGGTTGGCTTTGCCCGCCAATCTACTCATGGAACCATTATGGCTGACACTGTCCGAGAGCAGGGGGGGGTCTGGCTAGAGCGTCCAGTAAATTCAAATAATGAACCCTCACGTTTTGTTGAATTAGGTAATAGCATAGTAAGCCAAAACCTTGCTGATTTTACAGGATGTCTGTTCATAATACTTGCCATCCCTTCACATTATCATGTCGAGGTGGCAGCTGAATTAAAGGCTGCGGGGATTCTCAATTCTAATATTCCGTTGATAT
>JADMKR010000126.1:0-3743 GCA_015478765.1 Flavobacterium sp. | reverse complement strand
CATTCGCCAGTCCATATTTATGGAAAAAACTAGGTGATCGCTATCCCATTGTTTGTTTCTCGACCTCACCTTATTCCAGTAAAATTATCAAGGAAGGTACGGTTTATATCAAGAGAAGAAAAAGAACATGGTTAGCTTCACTGGAAGGAAACTTTGATCCGGGACAGGTATTGCAACTTGGGCGTCTGTTTCCGCAAGCGGCTCATTGTCGTATTCCTGCCCTAACGTCTTTAAATAATATTGGAGCAGTTTTTCATCCGGCAGCTTATCTGCTAAACATGGAAGCCATTGAGCAGGCCGCGAAAGATAACAATCCATTCTCCTTCTATATGGAAGGGATATTCTACAATTCCGAAGTGGCCTCTACTTTGGAACAGATCGATCAAGTACGTCTACAGATAGCCCAACGTCTAGGGATGAATGTTTTCGGTTTAGCAGAAAATCCTCGTGAAGATGTTTGGCGCAAGCTTATAACAGGTATGCGCGCACTAGAAGAAGAACACGAAGATGAAATTTTGGAACTCCGGGAAATAAGAAAATTATTCATAAAATTTTTAAATAACTCAGTGCTTTCTGCGCAGCATTGGCTTGATATTACGTACGGTGTTACACGAGTTCAAGGTGAAAGTCTGGGTTCGGCTATAGGGCGTACTCCTACTTACCAAAATATGTCGGTGCCGCAGATACGGTATATGGAAGAAGATATCCCTACAGGCTTGGTCCCTTTAGAAGCTATAGCTATCCGTTTAGGAATCGATGCTTCTCCGCTGACAACAATAATTGATAAATACAATAACATACAAGGTGGAGAGGCACGTGCATCGGGCCGTGGTTTGAGGGAATTTTCATCGGATTTCATTAGGGATTATTTACTTGGAAGTTAATTTTGCACATTAAATTACGTTTATGGATATTCATGGAGAACTAGAACGCCGATTTTTACTACAGGAGGAATATCTTGGAACTGATAAACCTGTAAATCGCAGCATTCCTTTGGTTTCTGTTAAAATTGCCACCTATCAGCACGCTCCATTCATACGTCAATGCCTGGACAGTATTGTGATGCAGAAAACGAATTTCAGCTTCGAGCTGATATTGGGTGAAGACGCGTCTACAGACGGTACTCGAGAAATATGCATTGAATACGCCGAACGGTATCCGGACATAATAAGGTTATTTTTAAGAGATCGGGCGCTTTCTCAATATATTGTCGATGGAGTTGTTATAAGCCGTTTTAATTCGCGTTGGAATACTATGTCATGTAGAGGAAAGTATATAGCATCCTGCGAAGGCGACGATTCGTGGCTGAATCCTGACAAACTGCAGATGCAGGTCGATTTTTTGGAAGCAAATCCCGATTACTCAATGTGCTGCGGTGGATTTGTCAAACGCCATTCGGTTTCTGGTGAGGAAGAAATAGTTGTTTACGAACGACCGCCGTCGGACGAAGGATTTACTTTTACGCTGGATGGGATGCGAGACCAGTGGTTCACCAAAACATTGACCACCGTTTTTAGGCGAGACGCTACGGATACTCGAACTTTCAGCAGATACCGGTACGGCCGCGACATACATTTTTTCTACCATCTGCTGTCGGCCGGAAAAGGATATTATTTCAGTTTGCCGTTAGGAATCTACAATATTCATCCCGGCGGCGTCAACAGCATGCAGCAGGGGCAGGTCAACGCAAACGCGGCATATAACTGCTATAAAGAACTCTACGAGTATAACGGCGACGATTTTACACGTGAAATGGCTAGAAATGCCACGCTCGCCTTGTTGAACTACGATTTGTATAATACATACAGCCAGAATACGCCAAAGCGGAAAGCAAACTTGATAAAGGAAGCATTGCAGTTTGTGGGCAGCCTGCGCGAACTTAAAATGTTTATCAGTGCATTTATTCCGCGGTCGGTGAAAGACCGAGTGACTACGCCAGCAGCATAGCAGGTTAAAGATTGCCGCGGTGTTTGGACTGAATGGGCTATATTTGCACAGCAAACTGATATTAGCAAACTTAAACAGTAGGTATGAAGGTTACAATAATTGCCGGGGCCCGGCCGAATTTCATAAAAATAGCGCCAATGATCCACGCGATTCAGGACGCCCGGAATCAGTCGCAAAATATCAGTTACCGATTGGTCCACACAGGCCAGCATTATGATGAGAAGATGAGTGCGACCTTTTTTAAGGAACTCAATATTCCGCATCCCGATGCCAACCTCGAATGTGGTGGAGGCAGCCAGGCTGAACAAACGGCGGCGATCCTTGTAGCTTTCGAAAAGGAATTATTAGCCAACCCAGCCGATTTAGTCCTGGTTGTTGGTGATGTAACGTCGACAATGGCCTGCGCAATCGTCGCCAAAAAACTCAATACGAAAGTGGCACATGTCGAGGCGGGGATACGGTCTTTTGATCTTTCGATGCCTGAAGAAATCAACCGTATGGTCACCGATAGCATTACGGATTACTTCTTTACTACCAGTACTTTTGCCAATGAAAACCTAGCCAAGGCAGGTGTCGCCAGCAAGGATATATTTTTTGTCGGCAATGTAATGATCGATACGCTGATGGCCAACCGCAGTAGTTTCAAGAGACCGGCACTGTTCGACACATTGAATCTTACAAACCGGAATTATCTGGTCATGACGCTGCACCGTCCGGCCAATGTCGATCAGGGTGAAAAACTCCGACATCTTATCGACCAGATAATACAAAATGTGCAAGGGCTGCCGATTATTTTTCCGATCCATCCACGCACCGGTAAGATTTTCACCGATTTAGGAATTGAGGCGCCAAATTTACATATCGTCGACCCGCTGGGATATATGGAATTTAATTATCTGGTCGAGAATGCCAAAGCAGTTATCACGGATTCAGGAGGCATTACCGAGGAAACGACAGTAATGGGAGTTCCGTGCCTTACGCTGCGCGACAATACCGAAAGACCTGAGACTATTGAAACAGGCACCAACATGCTGGTAGGAACCGATCCCAATAACATCAAGCCAGCGCTGGATATTCTTTTTACCGGCGATTGGAAAACAGGCGGGATACCCGAGCTTTGGGATGGGCAGGCGTCGAAACGAATTGTAGCCGAGCTGCTGGCTCTCTGATAACTATATCATGAATGACCCTCAGATAACCACAGTCGCAATAGAGAAGCAGAATAAAGCTTATGCTTTTTTGTTGTTTCTGATATCGCCGTTGCTGGTGGTGATCCTGGCCGCGAAAGATTTTCGAAAAAGCTGGGCCAAGAATATCATCTGGTTGTTCGTGATCTTTTATGGTGCCACTTTCGTTATATCGAATGACAAGATTGACGCCAACCGTTATCGGGACCAATTGTATGAATTCTCGATACAAGAATTGACGCCGGTCAATATTTTCAGTATGGTATACGGGCCAGAGTCACAGGTGCTGGATATACTGCAGCCGCTTCTGACTTTGACCGTTTCATTGTTTACAACAAATTTTCACGTTTTATTTGCCGTTTTCGGACTCGTCTTCGGCTATTTCTACTCACGAAATATCTGGTATCTTTTAGATAGGACCGAAGGGAAGCTTGAGTGGAGCGCAGTCATACTGATGATGACTTTTGCGTTCGTCGTAGGGTTTTGGGAGATTAACGGATTTCGTTTCTGGACGGCTGCACACATATTTTTTTATGGCGTCTTTCCCTACGTCGCCGACAGGAACCGGAAAAAGTTATGGTTTGCTGTATTGGCAATCTTTGTGCATTT
>JADMKR010000125.1 GCA_015478765.1 Flavobacterium sp. | reverse complement strand
ATGCTACCGAAGAGGAAATGCTGGAGGCAATCACAAAAGCATCGGCCCTGCAAGTAATTCAAAATTCGAAAAACGGGCTGGACACTATATTGGGCGAAGGCGGAAAGAAATTGTCGGGCGGTGAAAAACAACGGCTGTCGATTGCGCGCGCCTTGCTGCGGAAACCGCGGTTGTTGATTTTCGACGAGGCCACATCGGCACTGGATTCGCTAACAGAAGAACAAATCACTGCTACAGTTAAAGATATTTCGGCCGACAATCAGCAGATGACGATATTGATCGCACACCGGTTATCGACGATAATGCACGCCGATACGATTTACGTTTTGGAACGCGGACAAATCGTCGAGCAGGGAACACATTCGCAACTTTTGTCCCGGAAAGGTCTTTACTACGCGATGTGGCGTCAGCAAATTGGCGAACGACCCGAGCCGGTGTCCGCCGCTAGCCAAGCCATTTCCTAAAATCGGGTACTTTCTCTCGGCTGACGATCACCTCATCGTCACGAAATGTTGGCAGCATGACTTTCAATCGCGAATTTGAATACATGATTATTTCCCTGACAGCTTTCATCGGCACAATATATTTGCGGCTGATGCGAAAGAATTCTGCCGGATCGAGTTCGTCTTCCAGCATTTCCAGGGTAGTATCGATCAGGTAATTCCGATTTTCATAAGTATGTATATAAGTGCCTTTATTTTCGCTGAAGAAACATTCAATCTCATCGGTACCGATCACTTTCAAATGCTGGCCGATCTTAACCGTAAACCGTTTCTTGTATGATTTCGAATCGGGATTGGCAAACATATATCGGATTTGCTGGTAGTCGAATGATGGCGGGTTTTGATTTATCCTGGACTGAAATTTCAATACCGCTGCTTCCAGATCTTCGTCGTCAATTGGCTTCAGCAAATAATCGATGCTATTGAGTTTGAACGCCTGAAGTGCATATTCATCATAGGCGGTCGTAAAAATCACGGCACTTTTGATGTCGATGTTTTCGAAAATCTCGAATGAGAGTCCGTCCGATAGTTGGATGTCCAGAAAAATTAAATCGGGATGAACATTTTCACCAAACCAGATAGTCGCTTCTTCGACCGAATGAAGCATAACCTGGGTCTCGATGCCTATTTTCGATAACTTTCGCTGAAGCAGTCGGGCGGCGGGCTTTTCGTCTTCAATAATAATTGTCGTCATCGGCTATTTTGTTTTTGCTTTTCGATTATTTCGCGCACCTTACGATCTTCCCAGTCACTGCCAAAAAACACTTGCGAAAAAAAGACTCCAAAAGCGTGAAACGCCAGTCCGATGCCCCAGAAAAAAGCCACCGAAAACGTATCGAATTTCAAGAATTGCTCTCCTTCGTCCAGTCGGAACCATTTTAGAAGAATCAAAAATGTGTTTATCAAAAGGTACACGACCAGGTGCTTGTAAAATCCTGCAAGTTGCTTGATGCGTTTGTGCGCCCTTTCGTAGCGCAGACGTTCCATTTCCATATTTTCCATTACAGATATCTTTGAGAGTTACTATTTCGCTTTTCTTTTTCGACAAGTTCATCGATTTTTCTGCGTTCCCAATCTTTCCCCAGAAAAGGGTTGTAACTGAAAGCTTCAAATCCGTGAAACATAAGGCCTATTCCCCATCCCAACATTGGCCAAAAGAACCATATTTGTTCTGGAACATAGTATAGATTTATAAAAATCAATATCGGGATCACTATGCAGTAAAAAGTCAGGTTGTAGTAGAAACTGCGGATTTCCTTTACTTTCTTTTTTGCGCGGATGTACGCGGCGCGCTCGGTTTCGTTCGTTATTTCCATTCTTTCGATTTTTCTTTGGACATTAATTCTTTGATTTTTTTCTCTTCCCACTCGCTTCCAAGGAACGGCAACAAATTAAACACGTAGACTCCGTGGATGGCCACTCCTATGCCCCATCCGACTGCCGGAAAAAGAAACCAAAGGAATTTAGGATATGTAACCAGATTGACAATGGCAATCCCAAGTATGACGATGATATATGTTCCCAGGTTCCCATAAAAACCTTTGATGTCATCGACTTTCTTTTGAGCGGTTATGTAGGGTGACATGTCAGATGGGCCTGTAGGTTCCACGAAGCGAATCTGTTTTGTCAATATCGGTATAAGTACTCTAAATTTACTGTCGCTTTCATCGATCATTACACTGCGGCTGGTGATGATGGCGTACCGGTTTATGATGTTTTGCAGACCAACACCGCGGCGCGAATCCAAAATCTCTTTTCGTTGCAGATCATTTTCCACCACCAGATAATCGCCTTCGATCTTTATACGGATGGTAAGCGGCTTCTTTTCACTTACAACGTTGTGTTTCACCGTATTTTCCAACAATAGCTGCAGCGACAGCGGAACCACCTTGGCATCGGGATTCAAAGCTCCATCCGGCATTTCGTAAAACAGACTGTTCTCGAATCGCATTTTCAGCAAATTCATGTAAGTTCGCGCAAAAGAAAGTTCCTCTTCCAATGAAACCAGTTCTTTGTCCTTTTGCTCCAGCACATACCGATAGATCTTGGATAATGATGTGGTGAATTTTTGCGCGTTTTCGGGATTTTCCTCGATCAGCGAACTCAAAACATTCAAACTGTTGAAAAGGAAATGTGGATCGATCTGGTTTTTGAGGCTTTCAAACTTGGCAGATGCGGTGCCGGCAATTATCTTCTGTTCTTTTACCTTATTCTCCTGATAGGCTTTGTAAAAATAGAACGCGTGGATACCCAGAGTAATGAAAAAGAACAAAATAATAGCAACCAGATAATTGCTCAGCCGCTCCTGTGCTATAAAGTCGGAAAAAGTTTTGCCTTCCACGATTACATCTTCGAATATGCGAAGCAAAAAGATGATCGCAATAGTTACCAGGAATGAAATCAGGAATCCGACAAACAATCGTCTCGCAGGAAATCGCTCGTGTTTGTAATACTTGTCCAGGCCAATGAACACCAGCGCATTCGCAAGGTAAAGAAGCACACTGTAAAGCATGGTGTAACCGAAATTGATCAGCAGGTTGTAATTCCACGTCAGGCTTCCACCCGACGCAACCCTGAAAAGCATCAGTATTACAAATATGCCGCAACCAAGCAGAACCGATTTTCCGAATTCTTTCATGTATATGTTCATCGGTCAGAGAGTAAATTACAAACTACTTTTTGCACTCGGCTTGCAGCAGCTGTGCGCGGTCCAGTCCCCATTTTGGGTGCAGCGGCGTTTCGGGTTTAAAATTAGCGAAAAGTTCAATCGACTTGTTAATTTGTTCGCACATCGGCGCTATATCCGAACCGAAATACCGCGCGCCGCCAATCTCAAATTCGGCTTTACCCAAAACCACACGTGGATTTTCGGGAGCAAGCTTGGCTGCTTTTTCGTAAAGCTCCATCACTTTAGGCGAGAGCGCCATGGCGTTTGTCATGGGATCATAAGCCACCCATGCCGTGTGTATCATCGCCTGCATCACCAGCAGTTCGGCATTCGCCGGATTTTTGTCCATTTCGATATCGAGTACTTGTTGTGCCTTGGTTAGCAGCCCGGTCACCTGCGCTTTGTCTTTGGTTTGAAAAGCCGTAGTGGTATTCACCAATGCGACGTAGTAGTTCGGCAGCCACGAATTGGGCTCGGCCGATGCGATTCTCTCAAACATTGCCGATGCTTCGGCGTTTTTACCCTGGCCCCACAGCTCAAACGCATGGCCCATCCCTTTTTCGAATTGTTGTGCTGAAAGCAAATTGCAGACGAATAGCACCAATGTTAGTAATACAGTTTTCATATTTAATAGTTTAATTGATTTACGTTTCAAAATTCAGCTTTTTTACCATGTCCAAAAACTTACAGTGACCGAACTGTCGATTTTTGCGGATGAACCGTCGACTGATTATAAATTGTCGAGTTGGTTACTCTTTTTATCACCGCTGATCGTCCAGAAAAAGCCCACAAAAATGAACCGATTGGCCGTTTGCCCAATTTCCCGTCTGTTGAAAACTCCGCCTGCGGTAGGTGAGTCGGCATATTCATAGCCGAAAACATTTTTCGTTCCGAGAACGTTCGACATCGAGAAATACAAGATTTTCTGCTGACTTAACAAGTATGCCCAGCTGATGCTCAGATTGTTATAACCGCGGGTTTTCCGATTCATG
>JADMKR010000124.1:21512-25104 GCA_015478765.1 Flavobacterium sp. | reverse complement strand
ATACTAAAAAACAGAGATTATGTCAGACATTGCATCAAGAGTAAAAGCGATTATCGTAGACAAATTAGGTGTTGACGAAAACGAAGTTGTTACAGAAGCAAGCTTCACAAATGATTTGGGTGCTGATTCATTAGACACTGTAGAGTTGATCATGGAGTTCGAAAAAGAATTCGATATCCAGATCCCAGATGATCAGGCAGAAAACATTGCTACTGTTGGCCAGGCGATATCTTACATCGAAGAAGCTAAAAAATAATACATACTGGCACCCGTAATTCATTTTTTGCGGGTGTTATTATTTTTTGAGATTAACAGCAGATTGATTATCAATCGTTTAAATAGTTTTAATACCTGTGTCTTTTTATGATTCCATAAGAAATAGCATAGGTATTCTTTTTTTAAAACAATATTAATAACTTATATATGGTATTAAGGCGGGTCGTTGTTACAGGCTTAGGTGCGCTCACTCCAATAGGAAACAATGTCAAGGAATATTGGGATGCCTTAATCAATGGTGTAAGTGGCGCGGCTCCGATAACGTATTTTGATGCTACCAACTTCAAAACGCAGTTTGCCTGTGAGTTGAAGAACTTTAAGGCCGAAGATCACATCGACCGCAAGGAAGCGCGAAAGATGGACCGGTACGCTCAATACGCAATGGTTTCTTCTGCAGAAGCCGTCGAAGATGCTAATTTTGATTTTGATTCCTTGGATAAAGATCGCGTTGGTGTAATTTGGGGCTCAGGAATTGGAGGTTTGGAGACCTTTCAGCAGGAAGTCATGGAATTCGCCGCCGGAAACGGGACGCCGAAATTCAATCCATTTTTTATTCCTAAGATGATCGCCGATATTGCAGGCGGACATATCTCTATTAAATATGGCTTTCGCGGCCCGAACTTCACAACGGTTTCCGCGTGTGCTTCTTCAACTAATGCATTGATTGATGCGTTTAATTATATCCGACTTGGTCATGCCGATGTAATGGTCACCGGAGGATCGGAAGCGGCAGTGACTATCGCCGGAATGGGCGGGTTCAATGCGATGCATGCATTATCCACCCGAAACGATGACCCCAAAACAGCCTCCCGACCGATGGATAAAGATCGCGAAGGTTTTGTGCTGGGCGAAGGTGCCGGCGCACTGATTCTTGAAGAATACGATCATGCAGTGGCACGGGGCGCAAAGATATATTGCGAAATTGGCGGCGGCGGAATGTCGGCCGATGCACATCATATTACAGCACCCCACCCTGAAGGTTTGGGCGCTAAAAATGTCATGCTGAACTGTTTGCGCGATGCAGGGTTAAAACCCGAAGACGTAGACGGTGTCAATATGCACGGAACATCAACACCACTTGGCGATATAGCCGAAAGTAAAGCTATACTTCATGTGTTTGGCGATCACGCTTACACAATGAACCTCAACTCGACAAAGTCGATGACCGGACATTTGTTAGGCGCGGCCGGAGCAATCGAGACTATAGCTTCTATACTATCGATAAAGCACGGAATCGTTCCTCCCACAATTAACCATTTCACCGACGATGAGAACATCGATCCGGGGTTAAACTTCACATTCAATAAAGCACAAAAGCGGGAGATGCGCGTGGTTATGAGCAATACTTTCGGCTTTGGCGGACATAACGCATGCGTTCTTGTTAAAAAACTTGAGTAGACCGTGAAACGTTTTCTAAAAAGATTGCTAAAAAACTCCCGTACTGATCAAGCCGGGAGTTTTTTTGATGAACTGACTGAGATCCTAAGCTTTCAACCGATCATTATCGATCATTATAACCGCGCGTTCACTCATCGATCATCTAATAAACTTGATAATATTGGAAACCCGATGAATTATGAGCGCCTTGAATTTTTAGGCGACGCCATGTTGAGTTCGGTAATAGCAGCTCACTTATTTGCCAAAGTCCCCGCCGGTGACGAAGGCTATCTGACAAAAATGCGGTCGAAAATCGTCAGTCGCGAACACTTGAACGAGTTGGGTCGCGATCTGAATCTGGTCCGATTCATCGACAGTAAAATTCCAATAAGTCACTTTGGCGAAAACATCCATGGGAATATTTTTGAAGCATTGGTCGGCGCCATTTATCTTGACCGCGGTTATCCCTACTGCGAAATATTCATCCAAAAGCGTGTTATCGAGCCCTATGTAGATATCGCAAGACTGGAAGGAAAAGTTACCAGCTATAAAAGTCTGCTAATAGAATGGTGTCAAAAGGAGAAAAAGCAATTTTATTACGACGTGTTTGAAGATAACGGGATCGACGGACAGCGTTTGTATGGCGTGAAATTAAGCATCGACGACAAAGTAATTGCTAAGGCACGCGCTACATCCAAGAAAAAAGCGGAAGAAAAAGCTTCGCAACGCGCATATTTTGCATTTCAAGAAAGAATACACCCAAAATAGTATTGATTCTTTAAAAAACTACATCGTTTTCGTTGATAAATAATCGTTAAGTTGGGAGCTAGACAAAGTTATTACGGCCAATAATGCTATCTTTACGACTTATAGAATCAGCATGGCCGTCCACAAACTGCACATCGGGGATTTCGACGAAATTGACTATCAACTCATTGCAATTCACACCTCTTTGGAAGATTATCGCCTTGCCTATTTTCTAAACCAAAACCTGCCGATTCTCTTATTTAAAGTCCCTGAGGATATTCAAATCACAACCCGCCAGGGAATAGCAACCTTTTCACGGTACAGTTTTGAATGTACAAATGAAGATGCCGTTTGGGACCTGATTTCAAATCAAGGTGAAACGTCGTCGGTCTATAATAATGCAGGAAATTTGTTTGCCGATTCAGCACTGGCTGTATCAACCGCTGTTTACCTGATTCCTGAATATAAAAATGTGGGATATTTTATAAAAGTTCAGAATGCTGCGATTCCGGTCGATGAAATTATTACAAAAATAAAGTCCATTTCACGGATTTCCACAGTTTACACTATTGAAACACAAAAAATCAAATCGAAAAACAATCTAATATTTTAAGAATGCCAACCAATAAAAAAACGAAAATTGTCGCCACCCTAGGCCCCGCGTGTAGTACCAGAGAAGTATTGAAAGATATGATCGATGCAGGTGTAAATGTTTTCCGGGTCAACTTTTCTCATGCTGATTACGAAGATGTGCAGGAAAAAGTAGATATGATCCGTTCCCTTAATGATGAGTTTGGCTACACTACGGCTATTTTAGCCGATTTGCAAGGTCCTAAGTTACGGGTAGGAATCATGAAAGAGGAAGTCGTGGTTACCAATGGCGACCTGATAACTTTTACCACTGCTGAAGATATACCCGGAACGTCTGAACGCGTCTACATGAATTATAAAGAATTTCCACGCGATGTAAATCCGGGAGAACGGATTCTACTTGACGACGGGAAATTAATCTTTGAAGTTGTTGAAACAAACCGAACTACCGAAGTAGTTGCCCGCGTCATTCAAGGCGGCCCTCTTCGGTCAAAAAAAGGAGTCAACTTACCCAATACTAATGTCTCTTTGCCGGCCCTGACGCAAAAAGATATAAGAGATGCGATGTTTGCAATTAAGATGCAAGCCGACTGGATTGCGC
>JADMKR010000124.1:0-21502 GCA_015478765.1 Flavobacterium sp. | reverse complement strand
GGATTGCGCTTTCATTCGTCCGCACACCAAAGGATCTGGAGGAACTTCAGGATCTTATCGCCGAACATTCGCCGTATAAAATTCCGATAATAGCAAAAATCGAAAAACCGGAGGCCGTCGAGAACATTGATAAAATTGTCGCCTTTTGTGACGGATTGATGGTAGCCCGAGGTGACCTTGGTGTGGAAGTTCCAGCTCATGAAGTCCCATTGATTCAGAAAAAACTTGTTAATCGCGCCAAGACGGCCCGTATTCCGGTGATAATTGCCACTCAGATGATGGAAACAATGATCACCAGCCTCACACCTACGCGCGCCGAAGTGAACGATGTAGCGAATTCGGTGATGGATGGAGCCGATGCTGTTATGCTATCGGGCGAAACATCGGTCGGTAATTATCCTGTGCAGGTTATTGAAAAAATGACCCAGATAATCGAAGCGGTGGAAGATTCGCCACTGATTGTGGTTCCTCAAAATACGCCGCAAGTTCGAACTAAACGCTTTATTACTAAGAGCATCTGCCATTATGCAGCCATGATGGCCAATGTAATTAAAGCGAAAGCAATCTGCACCCTAACCAATAGCGGTTACACGGCTTTCCAAATTTCAGCATGGAGACCACAGGCCCATATTTTGGTTTTTACGTCCAACAAACGGATCCTCACCCAACTGAATCTTTTATGGGGAGTGAAGTCGTTCTATTATGATAAATTCGTCAGTACCGACGATACTGTTACCGATATCAACGATATCGCAAAACAACGCGGTTTTGTAAGTAAAGGTGATTTCCTTATCAATCTTGCAGCCATGCCGGTAGTAGATAAGGGAATGGTAAATACTTTAAGAGTATCGGAAATAGAATAAAACTGCGATTTTGAATCTTAAAACTCGAACTTTAGCTGCACAGCTACGGTTTTCTTTATCTCGGTGTTGAGATTGCTCAGCGATATTCCCAACAGGCGGACAGAATCTTTCATTCGATCCTGATATAAAAGATCCTTTGCCGCCTGATACAGTAATCCCCTATCCGATATAAAGAAAGGCAGTGTTTTACTTCGGGTTTGCATTGAAAAATCGCTGTATTTGATTTTTAAGGTGACTGTTTTTCCAGCTATGTTGTGTTTTCTGAGTCGGCGTTCGAGCTCTGCCGAAATACCGTCAAGCCTTTCTTGCATGTATATTTCGGAGGTAAGGTTTTCCTCGAAAGTATGCTCGGTCGCTACCGATTTCGCCACGCGTTCCGGCTTCACCTCACTATTGTGGATACCACGTACAATATGGAAATAATCGACTCCGGATTTTCCAAAATGACTTTCCAGGAATTCGATTGATTTACTTTTTAAATCGCTGCCACTGAAAATTCCCAATTGATACATTTTTTCGGTAGTGACTTTACCTACCCCGTGAAATTTATGAATGGGCAGTTCCTCCAAAAAATTTCCAACCTCATCGGCGGTTACCGTTTTTTGGCCGTTGGGCTTATTAAAGTCGGATGCAATTTTGGCGACAAATTTATTTATCGAAATTCCGGCTGATGCTGTGAGTCCTGTTTCGTTCAATATTCGGCAGCGGATTTCCCTGGCTATTAAAGTCGCACTCGGGTTGCCCACTTTATTCAATGTCACATCGAGATAGGCTTCATCGAGGGATAGCGGCTCAACCAAATCGGTATAATCCAAAAAGATCCTTCGAATCATTAACGAAATTTCACGGTAACGGTCAAATCGCGGTTTCACAAAGATGAGATCAGGGCAATATTTTTTTGCCAGAACGCCACTGATTGCGCTTCTAACTCCAAAAGGCCGGGCTTCATAACTGGCAGCGGCAACTACGCCACGGTTTTCGGCTCCTCCTACAGCCACAGGTTTACCGCGGAGTTCCGGGTTATCCATTTGCTCGACCGATGCATAAAATGCATCCATATCGATATGAATTATCTTGCGATGTGCCGGTTTGGAATCCATTTTTTAACCCTTTTTGAGCTGCCGTTCTCCCGCAACGGTGGTCTCTGCCTTTTCGGTAGGAAAGAAAAAACTAAGCGGCTTATTTTTAAAGTGCTTCCATACCGAATACATTACAAACCTGATTTCGCTCAACGGCACATTTCGCGATCGGAAGGCAAGCCCCAGTGAAAGCCCAAAACTCACTGCAAAATTCATTACACCAATCAAACCCACGCCCACTATACTCCAGTAAAGTATCTCCATCGGTACGTTAAAGCCGGAGCCGTAGATTCCCAAGGCCAGATTACCTGCTGCGAAAGTAATATGCCTGACGTCGATATTCAGTCCAAGGAAAAGCCCTATCGAAGCGGTCGTTCCCATAAAAACGCCAAACCAGAAATTTGATATTACGCCGGCACCTTTCTTTTCATATATTCCGGCGATCTTTTTTGCGCGGGCCCGTCCCAGACTCTTTTTAAGCAATGGATGTTCCTGAATCCGGTAATAAACAGAATTGTGTTTATCCCGGTTGGCAACACTGCCGGATATGATTCCGGATAAAAACAGGTAAACTCCGGCAATGCTTGCATGAAATAATGCAGGTGAATGCAGCGGGCTTTGATCAACCACCAGCGCTTCCCATTTTATCCAACCCAAATTTTCGCCCGTAGCCAGATGAATAAGCCAGCTCAGTAGTAACGGTACCGAAAATGCGGTCAAAACGTTGCCTACAAAAGCGATAAATTGAGAACGGAATACCCGTGCAAATAAAACGGCGAAGGTGTGGTATTTTCCCGGATTGTTTACATGTTGTTTTCGCAAGCCGTCTTCCAATGCTTTGACCAGCGCAGCGGCGGTCATGGCAGGTTGTTTGGTAGCCAGTGTAAAACCAAGTAAATAGATTGCGATGAAACCAAAAGCGTAATTCAGGCTGTAAGTTATCGCATGGCCGAAATAACTCGTATCCAACTTCGACATCAATAACTTGATGATACAGAGAATTCCGACAATAATTCCGCCACCGAGCGCGGTTTTTAGCATCTTGAAATATTCCCGCCGACCATGAGTGATGTAATTTTCGCCGGTTTTCGCGGTATGCTGCGTAATTTCATATGAAATCAGTTGCGTACTCTCACCGATGAACTTCCTGACGTTATTTTTGTAACAGTTATATTTTATCAGGTTTCGGCCTAAAATTATGCTATTCCTAATCTTATCATTTTCACATTCGATAGTCAGCAACGGCATTAATACTTTCAGTCTTTCCAACTGTTGGCGTATCTTCAAAAGCCCTTGGTTTACACGAAGCGATATGCCGTACTTAGTACTGTTGGCAAACGCTTTATCAACGAAGTCCTCGCATTGCCGATGCAGTACGCTTAATTGCCTATACGAAAGATCGGATGCGGAGATATAATGTTCTTCAGAGGTGCGGATGCGATCCTCGATTTGCAAAAGTTCCATCTCAAACGCGGTAAACGGACTTTCGAGATCATCAAATTCTGGTACCATTTTGATGACTTCGGTTTCCATCGCCCGCCCGCTTATTCGCTGGATGATTAATCCCATCGATACCAGTACTTCTGCCATTGGCGAGTACTTTTCAACCGATGAATAAATGGTTCCCAGTTCTAGAATCCGGACCAATTCCTCAATCTGATCGTATGGAATTTTTTCGACCCAAACATTATCGGTCGCAAGGTAAAACACCTGGTTTAAAACAAATTCCAGGCGGTCCTTCTGGGGCTGATACGGTAGAATCTTTGCCTGGAGTCGCTTTCTTACCTCAAATAAAAAATCGGCATCCTGCAAAATAGCAGCATCGGAAAGGAACTTGTTGAACATTTTACGGTGAAGGATGCGCCTCAAATAGGATGACAACTTTTCGGCACAATCGGGATTTTCCGTCAAAAACAATAACAGGTCGCTCAGGTCGATCTTGACCACGCGATAAGGGCCCGAAGGTCGAATCAGATTGACCAGTTGCACTAAAATTTCAAGATCGTCTTCGCTTTCCTGCCATGATTCTTTTTCTCTGCATTGTTGTTGCAGGTATTCAGCAGGCGACTGTCGCGGAGCTTTTTTCCAACTGAATTTAGGAAATTTCATTTGCCTCATGTGAGGCGTAAAAATACGAATAAGTATATAAAATCATTACCTTGGCTACGTTAATAGTCAAATAAACATGGTTGAAATTGAGAGAAAGTTTCTGGTGACGTCCGATGATTATAAGCTGCAATCATTCTCGCAAAACCGGATTTCACAAGGATATTTGAATTCACATCCCGAGCGATCGGTGCGGATTCGGATTTGCGGGGAAAGCGGCTTATTGACTATTAAAGGAAAAAGCAACGAGTCGGGAAACACCCGCTTTGAATGGGAAACAGAAATATCACTGACCGATGCTCGAAAATTGATCGAGTTATGTGAACCGGGAATCATCGACAAAATTCGGTATAAGGTCGCCTTTGGCGAGCACGTATTTGAAATCGACGAATTTTTGGGAGACAATGACGGACTTGTAGTTGCAGAAGTTGAGCTGCGAAATGAAGATGATTCATTTGACCGGCCCGAATGGCTTGGCGAAGAAGTAACGGGAGTAATCAAATATTACAATGCTTCCCTGGTATCTAATCCTTTTAAAAATTGGTAAAATGAAAAATGTAATTTTTATATTGTTGGGACTTGTATTGGTCTCGTGTAACGACAGTTCCGTATTTAAGGAATTGGATAAAGACTTTACCGATAACAGATGGCTGAAATCGGATATACGCGAATTTAAGTTCGAGATAAGCGACACTTTGCAGGCTTACGATATGACTCTTCTGTTCTCGCACGTGGCGGGCTTCCAGTTTGACCTGATTCCAATCCGGATTTCAATGACGGCAAATGACGAAAAGTATTCAGAGAATTTTCTGCTTCGGACAAAAGATCTTCAAGGCAACGACAGCGGTGACTGTATAGGTGATTACTGTGATATTGAACAGATTGTCTTCAAAGGACTAAAGCTGGCGCCAGGCAATTATACAGTGAACATCGGACACGATTTTCCCAACGATTATTTACCGAACGTACTTGGTTTGGGTATTGAAATTAAAAAGTCGGAGAAATAAGTAAAGGTAAGTTTCTGCTCAGTATAATTATTCAATTATTTCGATGGTCACTTGCAGCGCGCCCCTATTTTTATTTCGGGCAATATCCATAAAGGCTTTTTTCGACAAGTCTATTTCCCTGCCTTTTGTAAATGGTCCGCGATCAGTAACTTCAACATCGACAAACAATCCGCTACTCTCATTCGTCACCCGCAGCATGGTACCAAAAGGTAATTTGCGATGCGCCGCCGTATATTTACTGTTGTCGAATTTACGGCCGCTTGCAGTACGCCGACCATTGAATTTATCGGCGTAATAAGATGCGTGGGCATTTTTCTTGAAGAGTCTGTATGTTGGCAATAATGTGTCGGCCGATTTGACAATTACCTTGATGGAATCAGTTGCTGGTGGAGTTGCAGCTAAAATAAATGGCTTACGTTCTGAGAATCCCGCTACGATGAAAGCGATAAAAAATAACGAAAGTATAGTGTACTTATACTTTTTCATAAACTTGCGGATTGTATTTTCCATTCCAGGTGCTGATGGAGGTTTAATCGGAGATTACTCAAACCAACGATCCCACGGAATACGGCTTAGCAGTAAAATCAGTCCCAATCCATAAAAAATCGCAAATGTTTTGAATTTACGGGTTCCGTCGGTCAATTTTTTGTGTTTAGACCAGCCAATCGTTATGAGTGTGATCGCTATAAGGTTAACCAATGGATGCTCAAGCGATGTGAGTCTCAATTCGGCATCTTTCATTTCGCCAAGTACAGCAAGGCCCATTGGTGAAACAAAGTACAGAATAAGTCCAAATACAAATTGAATATGTATAAACACCAGCGCTAAAAGGCTAATAATTCGGTCTCTGGAAGAAAACGGCTTTTTTGCCGACATACCTCCAATGGCATTAATCACGGCGATCAAAAGGACAAAAATAGCTACATAAGCCCAGCCGGAATGTAAAGAATTGATAGTTGTATACATAAGTGGAAATGTTTGGTGTAAACAAATATAACTAAAAAGCCGTGAGATTGACGCTAATTCCTATTTTTCAGGTACAGCTCCAGCAACCGGACCGTAGATGAATCGTGCCGGCTAATTTTTTCCGAAGCGATCTCATCCAGAATACTGGTTGCCAGTTGTTTTCCAAGTTCAACGCCCCATTGGTCATAGCTATAGATATTCCAGATCACACCTTGCACAAAAATTTTATGCTCATACATTGCTATGAGTGCACCTAAATTGGCTGGTGAAAGCCGATTTATCAAAATGGTATTGGTCGGTTTGTTGCCCGTAAACACTTTAAATGGAAGCAGGAAATTTGCAGTTTCGGCATCGATTCCCGACTGATGAAATTCGGCCGTCACTCTTTCGGCAGATTTTCCTGTCATCAATGCTTCTGTTTGTGCGAAGAAATTTGACATCAGCTTGTCGTGATGGTTTGTATCGCCGTATAGCGATTGCGAGAAACCTATAAAATCGGTCGGAATCAATTTAGTACCCTGATGGATCAACTGGAAAAATGCATGTTGCGAGTTAGTCCCGGGTTCGCCCCAGATAATTGTTCCGGTTTGATAATCTACCGCATTACCCGATCGATCGACGCTTTTACCGTTGCTCTCCATTATTCCCTGCTGCAGGTATGGTGCAAACTTCCGAAGATATTGACTGTACGGGATGATGGCTTCGCTCTCTGCATTAAAGAAGTTGTTATACCAAATGCTTACCAGCGCGAGGATTACCGGTATGTTTTTGTCAAATGAGGCAGTTTCAAAATGTTCGTCCATTTCAGATGCGCCGCCTAACAACTTGTCAAAATTATCGTAGCCTATGCCGAGGCAAATCGACAAACCAACTGCGCTCCACAATGAAAATCGACCGCCTACCCAGTCCCACATCGGAAATACGTTATCGGCATCAATGCCAAAATCGGCTGCCTTCTGAACATTTGATGATACAGCAACAAAGTGATGACGAACGTCCTTTTCAGTGGCCGATTTTAAAAACCATGTCCGTATCGTTTCCGAATTGGTTAACGTTTCCTGAGTCGTAAAAGTTTTGGAGACTACGACAAACAATGTTGTTTCGGGGTCAAGATCCTTTAAGGTTTCTGAGACGTGATCACCGTCGACATTGGAAACAAAATGTACTTTGAGATGATTTTGATAGAATTGCAGGGCTTCGAGTACCATAGCCGGACCCAAATCCGATCCGCCTATCCCAATGTTTACCACATCAGTGAAAGGTTTTCCGGTAAAACCCTTTCGGACGCCGGCAATTATCTCGCCGGAGAAAAGCTGCATTTTCTGTTTGACGGCTGTTATGTCCGAAACTATATCAGTTCCGTCTAAATTTATAACGGATGCATTCGATCGCAATGCAGTGTGCAGAACGGCACGTTTCTCTGTTTCATTAATCGCCGATCCTGCAAAATATTTTTGAATGGCTTCGGGAAGCCGACATTCATGGGCGAGCGATGTAAGCAAATCCATCGTATCCTTATTGATTATATTTTTCGAATAATCAACATAGAACTGATTCCAATTTATATGGAATTTGTCGGCTCGCGCCGGATCTTCTGAAAACAATTCGGTCATTTTAACTGACTTCATCGAATTGAAATGTTCGGATAGCTTACGCCATGCGGCGGTTTGTGTCGGATTGACCTTTGGAAGAGCCATTAGTTATTGAAATTAATGTTTGCAATACTATCGAGTTCTGCTTTTAACGGTGTCATATAAGCGATGAAGCGGGGCTTATGTTTTGGATCCATCGGTTCGGAATTTGGCAGTTTGAGTCGCAGCGCATCAACCTGAACCCCATTTTTCCAAAACCGGTAGCATACGTGCGGCCCGGTTGCAAGCCCTGTACTTCCTACTTTTCCAATCACATCACCTTGCGCTACCCGTTGGCCACGTCGCACCAATATTTTGGACATGTGAAGATATTGTGTGCTGTAAGTGCTGTTATGTCTAACTTTCACATAGTTGCCATTACCTGCGGTGAAACCTGTTTGTTCTACCACACCAGCAGCAGTAGTCATTATTGGCGTGCCATGTGGGGCAGCGTAATCGGTACCTTTATGGGCTTTCCAAACCTGCTGGACAGGATGAAAGCGACGAGGTGAGAAACGAGATGAAATCCGACTGAATTTCAACGGCGCTTTCAGGAACATGTTCTTAAGGACTTTGCCTTCGTGGTCAAAATATTCAACACGTCCGTTGGATTCATCCTGCACGAACGGAAAGGCGTATATGATTTCACCTTTATACTCGAAAAACGCTGCTTCGATGGTTTCGACACCGTCATAAACCGAATCGTTGATAAACCGTTCAGTAAAAGTCAATGCAAATTTATCACCTTTCTGTAGTTTAAAGAAATCGATAGACCACGCGTATACATTTGAAATTCGAGTTGCTAACGACGGGTCGATCCTCTGCTTTTCGAGAGCCGCCGACAATGAACCGTCGAGTGCGCCCGCAATCGTTCGTCGTTTATAGGTAACTGGTTTTGTTTTTTTGGATACAGCGATCGAATCCCGGAAATCGACCACGAAATAATTAAGTCGGTCGGGCTGGTAAATGAAAGCCTTTACTTTTTTTTCGGAATCTTTCCCGCGCAGAATTGTGTACGGCTTACCGGCCTGGATCTTTCGGATGTTAAAAGTATCGCTGATCTTCTGAACAATTTCGTGAACCTTTAAATCACCGATGTTTTGCTTTTGCAGTATTGTGCCAAAAGTTTCGCCACTGACGATAGTATCGCGAAGGACATCATAGTCATTCAGGGTAAATCCAAATTCAACAATGATTGGGTCGGGTTTTACGACCGGGACATCAGGACTAACTTTTTCCTCTTCGCCGCATGATAAAAGAATTAGCGAAGAGAATAGTATTAGTGATAATAGTTTCAAACTTTCGGTTTTATGCTTACTTAATATTTTCTTCTCCCCAATTTTTCAATTCTTCTTCGGACCATAATTCGGGGAAAAATATTCGTCTTTGAAATTTTGGATGCATATACTTTTTCCAATCGCTGCCGCCAGTTGCTTCACCACTACCGAGTCCGCTATCTATGTATTTACGGGCAGCGTTCAGATGTCCCATCACCCAGGTGACGTTGACAGTATGGTCATAATGGCGCATTGCACGAATCAGATCAGTATTCTGACGGTCGGGTTCGGGCAATTGCTGAAATTTTTTCCAAAGATTGGTGGTGTTGTATTCTTTCATAAATCGTATAAAACCGTCTTTGTATTTACTTTCAAACTGTTTAATGAGGTATGACTTCTCTCCGGTTGAATGATCTTTTCCGGCAGCCTGCCAATACAGATGTTCAAACGCATGTTCGAACGGAGTATTTCGATCGATAGTTGCGCGGAAACGGTAATCGATGAGATTTATCAAATCGGTTGAAGCAAATTCAATCTGCCGATATTGGGCACTTTGGAATCCGCTGGCCGGCGTAAGGGTGTTTCGGAATTTCATATATTGTGCGACTTCCATACCATCACCCATAATATTAAATGAAGTGGTGAGCATGTCAAAATATCGGCTGATCCGCATCAGGCGTTCCGTAAAAAACGATGTTGAAAGATTGTCGTTATGGCAAATCTGCTTTATTTCCCACAATATCATCTTAAACAACAACTCGTTTACTTGATGATACATTATGAACACCATTTCATCGGGAAGGACAGTACGCTGCACTTGCAGATTGAGCAGCGCGTCGGTTTGAATATAATCCCAATAAGTTATTGGTTTTGAGTGCAATAATCCTTCGAGATGAACCTCAGTCTTTTGATTTATTGCGGAAAATTTCTCTTGAAGTTGCTGAAGTAGTTCGTTGGAAATATTTTCAGTGCCCATTTGGCGTTACCTTTTAATTTTTAATGAATGTTTTAATCCTCTAAATGAATCAAGATCAGCCTTTAAAGAACCAACCGCGAGGCTGGCTTGAATTCTGACAGGTAATTTGTTCTCATCGTCGGAGACCCAAACAGTAAGGCTTTCTTCTTCTTTAAAGACGCGGCCCGACTGTACCAATGGCTTAAAAACCATCGTTGGAATGGTCCCAAATTTAGTTTTTATATCTTGGTTTCCTACATATTTTAACTTAAACTTCGTCGTCTCGTCATCGAAGAACATGTCGATTATGACCGATTCGCCGATTCGTAAGTTATCTATCTCTGAGTGATTCCTCAAATAGTAAAAAGACGACAGGATGTCCTGTGTATTGCGCGGAATTGAATACGTGTTTTGGGTTTTTCTTTTGTGATCTTTGACCAACACTTTGTTATCATCGTGATCGAAGAAACCTTCCTGGTTTTTTATATATCCGCCTTCGTCTATTTTCCGGATAAAATGATAAGGGTTGCCGGTTTTTTTATCGAAGTAACTCTCATAATTATCTTCTACTTTGAAGAAAAACCTCGACATTCCCGTGGTATAACCACGTCCTACGGCATGGTAAACTTTTTTATTATTTTTGGTCGCCTCGCGGACTTCCATAGTCGCGTATCCGGCGTTGACGATACCATAATGGACCCGCATTTTAAAATATTCTCCAACGCCAAAAGCGGTGTCTTTATGTGGGGCAAAAGCAAATGATGGCAGTAAAAGCAATAGTATAAGAATCTTCTTCATATTTTTCGTTCGTTTAATCCATCCCACGCAATAGTTATTCCAAAACCTTTAAACAAAAAAACCCAGCCTGTATAGACTGAGTTTTGATGCTATTAACCAACCAAAAACTATAAATTATGAAAATTTATAAAACTCAGGAAACCACTCCTTTGTTTACAAGTGCAAAATTATCACGTTTTTTAAATTAATTCTAACGAAAACGCGAGTTTAACACATTGTTAGCAAAAAAAGTTTCCCCTTGGCGATTCCTGTTACATTATACTCAGATTATTTATAAAGTGCCACGTTTGGCCTGTTCCCGTTCAATAGACTCAAACAAAGCTTTAAAATTACCTGCTCCGAAACCTCGTGCTCCCATTCTTTGAATAATTTCAAAAAACAGGGTCGGCCGGTCCTGAACTGGTTTGGTAAATATCTGTAATAAGTAACCTTCTTCATCGGCATCGACCATTATGGCGAGTTTCTCAATTTCGTGCAGGTCTTCTTTCATCATATCCATGTGAACGCCAAGACGCTCCGGAATTGCCTCGTAGTAAGCTCGGGGCGGCGCTGACAGAAACTCGACTCCTCTCGCTTTTAACTGCGAAACGGTTTTAATAATATCGTCGGTTGCGATGGCAACATGTTGTATTCCGGGACCGCCGTAAAATTCCAAATACTCTTCGATCTGCGATTTCTTTTTACCTTCCGCCGGTTCGTTTATTGGAAACTTGATACGTCCGTTGCCATTCGACATGACCTTACTCATTAACGCCGAATATTCGGTATTGATTTGTTTATCGTCAAATGACAGGAAGTTTACAAACCCCATTACATCCTCATACCACTTTACCCAAGTATTCATTTCATTCCAACCCACATTTCCAACCATGTGGTCGATATATTTCAATCCCGTTGGTTCGGGGTTATAATCGGATTTCCATTCCTGATATCCAGGAAGAAAAACACCCGAATAATTTTTTCTTTCGACGAAAATATGCACTGTTTCACCATAGGTGTAAATTCCGGAGCGGATCACCTGACCAAACTCATCGCTTTCCACAGTTGGCTCCATAAACGGTCGGGCACCGCGTTTCACGGTCTCCTCGTAAGCGCTGGTTGCGTCTTCCACCCAAAGTGCGGCGACTTTCACACCATCTCCGTGTTTGCGCAAATGGTCGTTAATAGGTGAATCGGCATTGAGCGGCGATGTAAATACAAGCCGAATTTTGTCCTGTTTTAAAACATATGACGCCCTATCGCGAACGCCTGTTTCCAGGCCGGCATAAGCCAACGACTGGTAGCCAAATGCGGTTTTATAAAAATGAGCCGCCTGTTTTGCATTGCCCACATAAAATTCTACGTAATCGGTTCCAAGCAGCGGCAGGAAATCCTGCGCACCTTCAAATATTTTTTCCAATCCGTATTCTACTGATTTTACTTCTTTTGACATTATCTATTTTTTTAGCGGACGAACCGCATGATTTATTGTTTTATTTTCCCTGCCTCCTTTACCGCTAGCGTTAGCGGCTAGCTGGTTCATGCTCCTTAACACTACTCAACCCAGGATTTGTAATATTCACCATCTTCGATTCCCATTGCTTCTTCAGTAACCATCAGCGGTCGGAAAGTATCGACCATTACCGCCAATTCCTGTGTTTCAACATGTCCTATGCTGCGCTCCATCGCTCCGGGAGCTGGCCCGTGCGGAATCCCTTTGGGGTGCAGCGTTATATGACCTTGTTCAATGTTGTTGCGCGACATAAAATCACCGTCGACGTAATACAATACTTCATCACTATCGATGTTGCTATGGTTATATGGAGCCGGAATTGATTTCGGATGGTAATCATAAAGCCGCGGGCAGAACGAGCAAACCACGAACGTCGAGGTTTCAAATGTTTGATGTATTGGCGGCGGCAAGTGTACCCGACCTGTTATCGGTTCAAAATTATGAATACTGAAACCATACGGAAAATTATATCCGTCCCAACCCACTACATCAAACGGATGCGTCGCATACACCACGTCATGCAGCATATTCTCCTTCTTGATTTTTATGGTGAAGTCGCCTTTCTCATCAAAAGTTTCGAGTTCAGTTGGCAGAATGAAATCGCGTTCACAAAACGGCGAATGCTCCAATAGTTGACCCGATTCATTCTTATAACGTTTGGGCGTGTAAAATGGCGCAAACGACTCGACATAAAAAAGTCGGTTCTCCTCCGTATCGAAATCGATTTGGTAGATAATTCCGCGTGGAATGATTAAATAATCGCCGTAACCAAACTTAATATTGCCCATCATTGTGCGCAACGTACCGCTTCCTTTATGGATAAACAACATTTCGTCGGCATCGGCATTCTTGTAAAAATAATTCCGCAAAGATTTGCGCGGTGCCGCAAGTCCGATGGTACAATCCCGATTTACAAGCATTGGTTTCCGACTGTCAAGAAAGTCATCAGCCGGCTTAACATCAAATCCCTTTAGCAACAGCGATCGAATATTTTTTCCGATTGCTATCTTAGGTTCCACCGATATCGATTTTTTGATCTCTTTAACCTGAGTAGGTCTATGATTGTGATACAACAGCGATGCATGACCATGAAAACCTTCGGTGCCGAATAATTGTTCATAGTAAAGTCCGCCATCCGGCTTTTCAAATTGGATATGGCGCTTGTGGGGAAAATTTCCTAATTTGTGATATATTGGCATTTTTTACTAATTAATGATTTAACAGAATAAGCTATACTTCAAAGCAAATTGCCTGGAGTACTCTCAGTTATTCCGGGTTTCTCTTTATCAGATACTTCAGAAATGGCAATAATGCAGACCACGATCCATCCATAGCAACAAATATCGGAAAAAATAAAATTTTCGGCAGGCAATCCGGCAATAATTTAACAACGGGAGCGGTAGTTTGAAACTGCCATGCACCTAATTTCTGCATTTAATGAGCTTTTGCAACTAAAAATATCGTTTTACGATTGTTTTTTTATCTTTGGCAATCTATTAACATTTTCGCAAAATCTTTTATGGCAATAAAATCAGAATCCTGGGGTACCAGGACAGGGTTAATCCTGGCAATGGCGGGTAATGCTGTCGGACTTGGAAATTTTCTTCGTTTTCCGGTGCAGGCAGTGCAAAATGGTGGTGGCGCATTCATCATCCCGTATCTGGTTTGTTTTCTCTTGATGGGAATTCCGCTATTGTATATCGAATGGGCCTCGGGGCGGTTCGGAGGCAAGTTTGGCAACCATAGCACTCCGTATATCCTTGACTCGATGGTCAAAGGACGGGTTCTGAAATACATTGGTGTTTTTGGGATTTTTACCAATGTCGCTGTGGCGGCTTACTATTGTTATATTGAGTCGTGGACAATGTCCTATGTTTTCCACTCACTGGCGGGAACATTTGAAGGTATGGGCCAGACAGGCGTGGCTGAGTTTTTCAATTCATATGTAAATATTTCTGAATCAACTACCGGGCTGCCTTACGAAGCCATAATATTTTACATACTTTGCTTACTATTAAACACTTACATATTATCGAAAGGACTGAAAGGCATTGAAAAAGTGGCGAAAATTGGAATGCCGTTGCTGATACTTTTCGGAATTATCTTAGCCGTACGCGGGCTCACACTCGGAACCAGCGGCGCCTCGGAAATGTTTCCGGATGCGAACGCATGGGACGGCCTCAACTTTCTGTGGACACCACAATACGAATCACTTCTGGATTTAAAAGTATGGATGGCAGCTGCCGGACAAATATTTTTCACATTATCGGTAGGTATGGGTACCATTCATTGCTATGCCGCTTATATAAAACCTAAGGATGACATTGCATTAAATGCGGTTTCGGCGGGATTCATGAACGAGTTCGTAGAGGTTTGTTTAGGCAGCTTGATCGTAATACCTATTGCGGCCGGCTATCTTGGTCTCGACTGGGTTATCGAAAATGCAGGTTTCGGCATGGCGTTCCAAACAATGCCGTATTTGTTCCAGCAATGGGGTCCGGTGTTGGCGGCGCTGGCCGGACTATTCTGGTTTGGATTATTGTTTTTTGCGGGAATAACATCATCACTGGCAATGGGGACACCGTGGATGGGCTTTATGCGGGATGAATTTAATTGGGGAAGAAACAAAGGTGCGTGGTCATTTGGCGCGTTGATTCTATTGATGGGACTACCAACTGTATTGTTCTATAACCAGGGCGTTTTCGATGAATACGATTATTGGGCTGGTACCGTAAGCCTTGTAGTATTTGCGATGCTTGAAACAATTTTGTTCTCGTGGGTATTCGGAATGAAAAAAGGCTGGGCAGAAATCACAAGTGGTGCCGATATCAAAGTGCCATCGATTTACCGCTTTATCATAAAGTTCGTTACCCCAATTATGCTTATAATCATATTCCTCGGGTCGCTATTCAAACCTTTAAACAATGACTGGTCAGGGAATCTTAGCAGCTTAATGTCTGGAAATGGCTGGGCACTCGACAATGGATCAATTGTAAAAACAATCACCCACGCAGGCATCTATGAGCAAATTGCCGCCAGCACCGATGCTGTACTAATAGACACATTGGAAGAACGTATGTTTTATTTAAACCTTGCGCGATTCCTGCTATTAGGTCTATTTATATTCATAAGTTTACTGGTATATTTCGCATTTAAAAAGCGTCGCCGCGAAGGCCGGGCAACACTATAATTTAAAACTTTATTCAGATGAATACCGAAGCTTTAATAACGATGATCGTAACCCAGGGGTTGGTGCTGTCTTTTACACTATATTTTTTCTACAGGGTGCTTACAACAAAGCCGAGACCCGAACCGGACTCTTTCAGCGAAAATGATGACGAGCCTGAGCGCGAATTATAGACGTTAAAACCAAAATCCCACAGAAAACCAGGTAAATCCTCTCGAGTGTTCTGGCGACCACGAATATTTAATTTCGACCGGTCCAATTATGGTCTCAAGTCCGTAGCCGAGCGCGTAGCCGGAGTATTTGGCTTTGTATAGCCAATTTATATCGTCAAACAGGTTGTCCTCCACATTGGCATAATTTGCCGAAAAATTGATGTGGTTCTTTTTGAATATCTCATAATCAAGCGTTACAATTCCCGAAATGTAACTGTCACCTCCTATATCCAAAAAATTATACCCGTAAAATGGCCGGATGTTGTTAAGTGGATGGAAACCATAACCTCCCAGCAGGAAATCAAAAAACGGCACCGATTCATCTCCGATTGCGAAACCGGCTTCAGATTCAATTCGCAATGTAGTACGTGGAAATATTGTGGTGGCAAGTCCGGTGTGACCTTTAGCAATTGAAAACGGGACAAAGTCACCGGTAAAATCGGACGAACTTAGATAAGAATGAAAGTCGCCCGAGAAGAACCAGCCTCGTTTTGGGAAATACTTGTTATCATAGGAATCGTATTTCAAATAGCCGAACGCGCTCAGATAATCGCTGTCTTCCAGCACCGGCTGTGAGGTTTGGATTGTCTCCGATTTTATTCGCAGATGCTTATGTTCTACACCGGCACCAATCATGAATTTCTGAATAAAGATCGTTTGCAGATATATCTGATTAGTGATTTCGGAGAAATCGATGTTGATACTGTTCAGGTTTAAATCTTCAAGCAATTGGCCGCTGCTGAAATCGGAACCCACATTCCGATTAAACCTGTAAAGGCGCGATTTCAGTCCGAAGCTGAAATAAAAGCCATTGTCGACATAGTAATCAAAATTATACCGGAAATTGTCGCCCAACACGAGATCGAATGACGCAACGTCGTTCTTGAGAAAAACTTTTTTCTGCGTGATATTGGCCAAAATAGCGCTTTTGTACAATCCATCGTAATGCAGTCCGAACCGCAACGAAGTACGCACCGGATTTTCGGTCAAACGCAGCGAAACCACATCTTCATCGCCCACTTTCTCCAACGTATAACTAATTGAGCTAAAGCTTTGAGTTGCACTAAGGTTGTCAATGCCCATTTTCAGGTCGCGGTAGGATATTTTTTCGCCGCCTTTAAACCGAAGTTTACCCATCACATACGATCGGGTAAAGTTTTCCAGCGGGTTGATCGAAATGCCCGCAATACTAAGACTGTCGGTCGACACTGCTTTATCATCACGTTTATATTCCGGTGTTCCCAATCGCTTGAATTCCTCGAGATGAACTCGGGCCGCCTGTTCGCCTTTTTCGATAATCGCACGGCCTTGATCGAACGAGATAACGCTGAAATCGGTAATGTCGGGCTTTATATAAACATCGGTTTCGGCGATTTTTCGTTTCATCGCCTGCATCATTTGCAAGTTAGAAATCTGCACCAGTATTCGCGTGGCATCGGTAAGATCGGTCCGGTCTTTCAGATCGTCCTGCACATCGACCCCGATAATATACTCGGCGCCCAGTTTTTTAAGTTCATGAATAGGATAATTATTGGTCACGCCACCGTCCACTAATAGCCGGCCGTTAATTTCCACGGGTGAAAATAATGATGGAAATGCGGCGCTGGCCAACATAGCCTGGGGTAAATAACCGGTATCGAGCAACACCGATTCCCCGCTTTCGATATCAGTACCGATACATAAAAATGGAATCGGCAGTTTGCTAAAATCTTTGATATGCCTTACATCATGAGTCAGTTTGGTAAGCAAATTATAATTGTACAAACCTTTCGAGTAGGCACTCGGGACACCTACGCGGAATTTTTCGAAAGGTAGCGATATGGCGTAAACCTCATCATTGCGTTTGCCGTAAAAATTCTTTGCAGCACGGGGAATGTAATCCTGGAGCAACGCGTCAAAATCGGTGGCAGTAAAAATCGAATCGATCTGACTTGCATTATAACCCGATGCGTAAAGTCCGCCCACGATCGCGCCCATGCTCGTACCGCCAATATAGCTTATTTCGACGCCGGCTTCCTCCAGCACTTTTAATACACCGATGTGTGCAAAACCTTTAGCGCCTCCGCCACTCAGTACCAAACCTACTTTGGGCCTGCTACTTTTGGTCGTCTTTTCTTGCTGCTGTGCCGAAACGACGCTATAGCACGTCAGTATAAACGCCAGTAGCAAATTCCTCATGTCAATCGCTGTTTGTTGATTTGTAAAAGTCGGTAATTTTTTTTGCTTTTGAAAGCCCGACAACTGCCGAAATCTCCTGTTCCGATGCAAGTTTCAATCTTTTTACCGATTTGAAATGCGAGATAAGTGCTGTCATGGTTTTCTCGCCGATTCCGGGAATCGATTCGATCGATGTTTGGAGCGCGCCCTTGCTACGTTTATTGCGGTGGAATGATATCCCAAACCGGTGCGCTTCATTTCGCAACTGCTGGATAATCTTTAGCGTTTCGGATTTCTTGTCTAAGTATAACGGCACAGGATCACCCGGATAAAACAATTCCTCCAATCGTTTTGCTATACCGATTATTGCGATTTTCCCGCGCAATTCCAGTTGGTCGAGGCTTTTCAGGGCGGATGACAACTGGCCTTTCCCTCCATCGATGATTATAAGATCGGGCAAAGGTTCATGTTCATCCAATAATCTTTTGTACCGCCGGTACACAACTTCTTCCATAGAGGCAAAATCGTTGGGTCCTTCAACCGATTTGATATTGTAATGCCGATAATCCTTTTTGCTGGCTTTCCCGTCTTTAAAAACCACGCATGCCGCCACCGGATTGCTGCCCTGAATATTGGAATTATCGAAACATTCTATATGCCGCGGTTCAGTTGGAAGTCGGAGATCCTTTTGCATTTGCGACATGATTCGTTTGGTATGCCGGTCGGGGTCAACTATCTGAAGTTGCTTCAATTGTTCCATTCGGTAGAATTTCGCATTGCGAAGCGAAAGGTCCAAAATCTGCTTTTTATCGCCCAACTGCGGCACGGTAACTTTTAGATTTTCGCCTAAATCAATCGAAAAAGGCACAATCACTTCGCGTGTTGTCAGTCGGAATCGCGATCGGATTTCAATGATCCCAAGTTCCAGTAACTCTTCGTCCGATTCCTCCAAGCGCTTTTTGAGCTCGAGTGTATGTGATCGGACCACCGAGCCATGGGCAATTTGCAGAAAGTTGATGTAGGCGGCACTTTCATCAGAAACGATAGAAAAAACATCTACGTTGGTTATTCGGGGATTGGCTACCATCGAACGAGACTGGTATTTTTCCAGTACTTCCATTTTTTCTTTGATGCGCTGTGCCTGTTCAAATTGCATGTCGGCCGCCAATTCATTCATTTGCTTTTTGAAATCCCGCATGCTCTCTTTAAAATTCCCCTTCAGTATTTCGCGAATGGCATCGACGTTTTGCTGGTAGTCGTGTAACGACTGATGTGCTTCACAGGGACCCTTGCAGTTTCCGATATGGTATTCCAAACAGACTTTGTATTTACCCGATTCGATATTTGTAGGCGTCAAATCGTAATTGCAAGTCCGTAGCGGATAAAGTTCGCGTATTAAATCGAGGATGGTATGTACTGTCTTAAAACTCGTATACGGACCAAAATACTCCGATCCGTCGCGAATCATCTGGCGGGTTGAGAATATACGTGAAAAAGGTTCCTTTTTGATACAAATCCAGGGGTAAGTCTTATCGTCCCGAAGCAGGACATTATACCGTGGCTGCAATGTTTTTATCAGGTTGTTCTCAAGCAGCAGCGCATCGCTTTCAGTTGCCACGACAATATGTTTAATCGTCCTGATTTTACGAACCATGACATTCGTCCTTCCGATATCGTGAACTTTATTGAAATAAGATGACACCCGCTTTTTGAGATGGCGGGCCTTCCCAACATACAACAACTTACTGTCTTTATCGTAAAATTGGTACACACCCGGGCTATCAGGCAAGGTTTGAATCTGTAACGCAAGTGACGGCAATTCCATGGCGCAAAGTTAACGAAAATGAGCCAATGGCAGCTGCCGCAACTTTTCCTCAAATATATTTTAACTACTTTTATACTTTCATGTATTTATGCGAAAACCCGTTGCGCCACTTACAATTTTAGGAGAAACCATACCGCCCGGAGAAAGCAGGACTCTTTATATGGAAATTGCGAAACTCCACACAACGACCAAACTCAAAATTCCGGTTATCATTGAGCGTTCAAAGCTGCCGGGACCGGTGGTGTTGTTTTCAGCCGGCATACATGGCGATGAAATCAACGGTGTCGAAGTAGTGCGTCGTATAATCACTCAAAAAATCAACATTCCAAAGACAGGGACGATTATTTGTATGCCGGTGATAAATGTTTTCGGTTTTGTAAACAAATCGCGCGAATTTCCGGATGGACGGGACTTGAATCGCGTTTTTCCCGGCAGTAAAAATGGGTCATTGGCCAGCCGGTTTGCTTACCATATCATCAAGGAAATATTACCGGTGGTCGATTATTGTGTCGATTTTCATGCAGGTGGAGCCAGTCGGTTCAACGCTGCGCAGATACGAATTGTTCGCAATGACGCCGATCTAAAGAAATTGGCCGACATATTCAATGCGCCTTTCACGCTTTATTCCAAGAACATCACCGGTTCCTTCCGCAGTGCGGCGATGAAACACAACGTAAAGATATTGTTGTTTGAAGGCGGTAAGTCATTGGATATAAACCCAGGAATCGCACAAATGGGAGTTGAAGGCGCCACCCGATTTCTTGCTTCGCTGAATATGCTCAATACCAAACATTCGCCGATTGCCATTGATACGCCGACGATTTACATATATAAATCAGGTTGGGTCAGGGCGCAGTGTTCCGGATTGTTTCACGACAACGCGTTGATCGGAAGTTTTGTGAAAAAAGGCGATACATTGGGCCGAATTACCGATCCATTTGGCAAATTTGAAAAAAAAGTCAAGGCGCCCAACGATGGCTATATTATCAATGCCAACCATTCACCTATCGTTTATCAGGGCGATGCTATCTATCATGTTTCAAACGCAATTCCGACCGATGAATACGAGTAAATCCTACATACGAAACAGATATCGACAACTTCGCAAACAATTATCGGCAGAAGAAATCGAGAATTTCAGTATGGCAATTGCCAATAATGTATTGCTTCTGGATATTTGGACCCACCGGTATTTTCACCTCTTCCTGCCCATTGTCAGGCACAACGAAGTCAACACCGAATACATTTTACATATTCTCGCCGGAAAGGATAAGGAAACCATTATTTCGAAAAGCGACTTCACTACACGGGAAATGGATCACTTTCTGTTAACCGACGCAACGAAGATTTCAGTCAACGATTATGGTATTCCCGAGCCTGTGGACGGAATACTAATCTCGCCCGAAAAAATCGATGTTGTATTTGTACCGCTGCTGGCGTATGATAAGGCCGGAAATCGAATTGGTTACGGAAAAGGTTTTTACGACCGGTTTTTGGCTAAATGCCGACCAGAAACTGTAAAAATCGGAATATCATTCTTTGAACCCGAAGACAGTTGTGGAGAAATACTTGACAGCGACATCCGATTGGATTATTGCGTTACTCCTTCGAAAATCTACAAATTTTAATGCGAAAAAGCCTTTTTGTTGAACACGATCAGAATTCCGAGACCTGTTGAAATGGCCATATCAGCTATGTTGAAGATCGCATTAAAAAAAGTAAATGTCTGTCCGCCCCACATTGGCACCCATTCAGGAAGAAGGTAATCATCAATGATGGGAAAATACAACATATCCACCACCTTGCCGTAAAATAATTTCCCGTATGGTTCATCGGTAAAAAGCGTGGCTAACTGGCCATGGCTGTCACTGAAAATCACTCTGTAGAAGACCGAGTCGATTATATTGCCTGCGGCACCGGCAAATATCAGCGAAATTGCTGTAATGA
>JADMKR010000123.1 GCA_015478765.1 Flavobacterium sp. | reverse complement strand
GGCTCAACCCGATCGTTGGCACGGCGTACTCGCTGTTTATCGTTGGTACCACTTCGGCTTTTGGAACAATACTCAATTATAGAAAAGGTCTTGTTGATGTTCGAAAAGCCATATCATTCGCCATTCCCTCATTTATTGCGGTCTTCCTAACCCGAAAGTTCCTGGTTCCTGCATTGCCTGAAATTCTGTATCAGAACGATTCGATCTCTATCGAGCGCGATATTTTTATAATGGTGCTATTTGGAACAGTGATGCTGATGGCCGCCATGGCAATGTTGCGTAAGAAGAGTACGCCTTCGGAGGTTACTGAGAAACCAAATACAGTTTTTACTATTATTAAAATTTTTGGCATCGGCGTTTTGATAGGTTTAATCGGTGCCGGCGGTGGTTTCCTGATTATTCCCGCGCTGTATTATGTAGCCAGATTGCCAATGCGGATCGCGATTGGTACGTCCTTGATGATTATTGCACTTAATTCGCTCATTGGCTTTACTGGTGATATTGGCAATTTTCCAATGGACTGGTGGTTTTTGATGAAATTCAGCAGTCTTTCGATTGCGGGGATTTTTATAGGGATTTACATCGGACGATTTTTTAATGAAAACATGTTGCGTAGGATTTTCGGGATTTTTGTGCTTATTATGGCCATTGCCATTTTATCCTGTGAAATTTTCGGTACGTGAAGTTAATTTTGTGCAGACAGATGTGACACTCTTTCGACGAAATAAAGAATAACAAAAAATTAGTAGCCGTGGGAGTTGGCTAACACCTAAATTTAGATAATTTTGCAACCATAAAAAATTTAAAATGAGAAAAGTTCTATTGTTAGTTGCTGTCGTTGCCGGAATCATTTCCTGCGACAAAAGTGAAGAAGGTACATTCGTCCTAACAGGTACTGTTGACGGTGCCGATGGCAAGAATATTATATTGGAAATGCACGACGATTCGCTCGGGATAATCCCGGTTGATACCGCAAAAATAGAGAACGGCAAATTCAAATTTACAGGTACAGCGTTTGAGCCATCGATGCATTCACTCACCATCGACGGTGAAACTAATAAATCATTTTTAATCGTAGAGGACGGCGAAATTGATATCGAAATAAACAAAGACAGTATCTTTCTGAACAAAATATCAGGGACCTACAACAATGAGCAACTGACTGAGTTTAGTTCGCAGGGCCGCGAATTCCAAAAAAAGATGCAGGATTTCCAGCAACGGAATCAGGCAACGATGGTCATGGCGCAGAATAAAAATGACACGGCTGCTATGAGTAAATTACGCGCCGATTTTCAGATTATACGCGATGAAATGGACGCAAGCAACGAAAAATATATTCGTGAGCATCCAAAAGCATTCATATCTTTATTACTGATATCCAATATGTTCCGTGTTTTTGAACCGGAAATGGATAAAATCGAGACTTTATATGCAGGATTGGATCCGGAGATAAAAAAGACCAAGGCTGCTGTAACACTACAAAAAAGAATTGCCGATTTTAAAAAGGTGGGCATTGGTAAAGCTGCTCCTGATTTTTCGGCACCGAATCCGGAAGGCAAAATGGTTAAGTTCAGTGAATCTACCGGTAAAGTTACCATTATCGATTTTTGGGCATCTTGGTGTGGACCGTGTCGGATAGCAAACCCTGAATTGGTGGCACTTTACAATGATTTCCACGATAAAGGCCTGAATATAGTAGGTGTTTCACTTGACAAGCCAGGTGAATCGGCAAAATGGAAAGAAGCAATTGCCAAGGATAACCTTACCTGGACACAAGTGTCAAATTTGAAATTTTGGGACGACCCGATCGCCAAGCAATATAACGTACAATCGATTCCGCAGATGTTTATTGTGAATGAGCATGGAATAATCGTTGCAAAAGACCTAAAAGGACAGGCTTTGCGCGACAAGATTGCCGAGTTTTTAGGCGAGAAAAAGCTAACAAAGTAGCTATTGAACAACCCCCTGTAATTAGGGGGTTGTTTATTTTATTCAGCGCCAGCCAATTGCAATTTTACGCGCAATTATGCCATAAATATCTTTGCTCAGTTCAAAACTGTTATTATATTTGCAACCGTTGAACGGGGAGATACTCAAGCGGCCAACGAGGGCAGACTGTAAATCTGCTGTGAAAACTTCGCAGGTTCGAATCCTGCTCTCCCCACAAGATTTAAAAAAGAAAAAAGCAACAAGTCCCACTTGATTGCTTTTTTTGTTTTAAAGCTTGATGATCCTCCTCTCGAGGATCATGAAATAATCCTGCCATCGTAGCGACTTTTCTTATGAGACTAAGCAACAAGTCCCACTTGATTGCTTTTTTTTGTTGTAAAACATGGTGCAACTCCCTTCTACGGATCATATACTAATCCTCTTCTCACAAAAAGGTTTGGCGCATAAAAAACCTCCAATGGAACACTGGAGGTTTATAAAGCAGTCTGGTGCGATTATTCCAAAATAAAACTTACGGTAACATTCGCCGTGATATCGATCTCGCCAATCGCAAGCGTTTCGCGTGCCATTTCTTCGCCCGAGGTCTGAACCTTCATATCTGCCATGTACATTGCACGAGGATAACTCACCTGCGAATTGTCGTTGATCATGTAGGCCTTACCTACTTTTTGGCCAATAACACCTACATAATCCTGCGCCTTGCGCAATGCCTGTTGCATGGCAAGTTTACGCGCATCCGATTGATGGGCCTCCATTTTAGACGATTGGAATTCTACTTTATTAATTCGGTTAATACCGGAATTTGTCAAACCTTCCATTAACGCATCGTATTTGTCAAGATCTTTTAAAAGTATTTCTATTGTCTGATTGGCGATATAGCTATACTTCTTCTTATCATAATCATATTGCGGATTCAGCGATACTCTTTGAGTCTGAACGTCTTCCTTCGGAAGATTGTAACGTCGGATGAACTGAACGACTTTCTCCACCGCTGCGTCATTTTGCTTTTTTACGGTAGTGGCGTCTGCGCCTTTGGTCTCCACAGCCACCGAAATAATTGCCTGATCCGGTACAGCTCTAACTTTTCCCTCGCCATTTACCGTAATCTGCGGAAGGGGCCTGCTTTCCTGACCTTGAGCGAAAGCAAAAAATAGTACGGGAATCATCATCAATAGTTTTCTCATAATTTCTGGTTTTTAAAATTTTTCTTACATCTTTTCAATTGTCATGCCGCTAAATTTTTCCGGTCTTGGCCAGGACAAATAGCAACACTATCGGAACTGCCAGCACCACAACCATAAAAACATTTTCAGTGAGCATGGCTGGCCGCATTGCTATCGTCAGTACATAACCGCCGATTGCACCGCCAAAATGCGCGGTATGTCCAATATTATCGTTCTTGGCCCTCATTCCGTAAATAGAATACAATAGATAACCGATGCCTACTATATAAGCCGGAATCGGAATGGGTATAAAAAATAAATACAAACTCATCTCGGGCTGCAGCAATATTGCCGAGTACAACTCTCCTGTAACTGCACCCGACGCTCCTATAGCGCGGTAACTATAATCGTCTTTATGGAAAATCAGTGTCAACAAACTCCCAAAAATCAAACTTCCAAAATAAATCAGAATAAACGATAACGCACCCAAATGGTCAATCACCACCGGCGCAAAGAAGAAAAGCGTCAGCATATTGAATGCTAAATGCATAATATCGGCATGCAGGAATGCCGATGAGATCATCCGTATCTGTTCCCCCGCCCGGATGCTACCGATGTGAAACTCATATTTGCGAAAAAAATGCAGATCGTTAAATCCTTTATAACTGATCAGTACGTTTACAATGATAAGAACTAACAATACAGTGCTCATGAAATTCTGTTTTCCACAAAAATAGTACTTTAGATTTGAGCGGCGGCCAATTCGGCCAAATCTTCATTAAAGCGTATATTTGCACAAATTTTATCCATGCAGTTTATTGTTTATCTAATTGTCTATCCGCTTATATGGTTAATCTCGATGTTGCCATTTCGGCTGTTGTATATATTGTCGGATGTGATCTACATCCTGATCTATTACATAATCGGATATAGGAAAAAGACTGTCCGCGGGAATCTGGCCCTGGCCTTTCCTGAATTATCGAGCGAGGAAAGACTTGTGATCGAGAAGAAATCATACCGGCATTTGTGCGACATTTTTCTCGAAATGGCAAAATCCCTGACCATATCAAAGGCCG
>JADMKR010000122.1 GCA_015478765.1 Flavobacterium sp. | reverse complement strand
GCCCTATGCCCTCGCATTTGCCGCAGGCGCCATGATTTTCGTGGTCGTTGAAGAGGTGATTCCAGAAACTCAACAGGACAATAACACCGATATTGCCACAATGGGTTTCATTGGTGGGTTTATAGTCATGATGACTTTGGACGTCGCATTAGGTTAGCAACCGCATCCGCCATCGCCGCAGTTTTTGTCTTTTTTTCGGGGATTCCAGAAAAATTTGCGAATCAGAAAAAGCACTGCGACCGCCAAAATACAATATGCAATTACTTCCTGTATCATTATCTTAAAAATTGAAAAGCCGCAAAAGCCACTACATAAGCGAATGTACTCATGAGCACCAATTGTATCAGTGGCCATTTCCAGCTGTTGGTTTCTTTTTTGGTTATAGCCAGTGTCGCGCCGCACTGCATTGCGAAAGCGTAAAATAACAGCAGCGAAATGCCGGTCGCGAGATTAAATACTTTTTCGCCCGTTTGCGGATTGATTTCAGAACCCATTTTATTTTTGATGGTGTCGTCATTTTCGGTGTCGCCAACGCTATAGATTGTGGCCAATGTCCCAACAAAAACTTCGCGTGCGGCAAAAGACGTCAATACGGCAATGCCAATTTTCCAATCATAACCCAAAGGTCGGATTACAGGCTCGATCGTTTTGCCGACGATCCCAATGTAGGAATTTTCAAGTTTATATGACGCGATTCGATTGTCGAGTTGATTTTCTGTCAGGTTTTCTGCGGCGGAAGCTTCAGTAACAACCGCTGTAGCATTGCTGAATTTCTCGCCGGGGCCGTATGATGCCAAAAACCACAAAACTATGGATATCGCCAGAATGATCTTTCCGGCGCCGTAAATGAAAGCCTTGGTTTTTTCAATGACATTTAAAGCCACGTTTTTCACCATCGGAACCTTGTAATTCGGCATTTCGATTACAAAAAATGATTTGCTGGTGATTTTAAGGATTTTGTTTAGCAGATATGCCGAAAAGAGCGCCATACCAAATCCGAGCATGTATAAAAGCATTAAAGTCAGACCTTGCAGATTTAAAAATCCGAATACTCTGGTATCGGGAATGACCAAGGCAATAATAATTGCATAAACCGGTAACCTGGCAGAACAGGTAGTGAAGGGCGTCACCAAAATCGTAATGAGGCGCTCTTTCCAATTCTCAATATTGCGGGTGGCCATAATGGCAGGGATAGCGCATGCAGTACCTGAAATAAGCGGCACTACACTTTTCCCGCTAAGTCCGAAACGGCGCATGACTTTGTCCATTAGAAAAACCACACGACTCATGTAACCGCTTTCCTCCAATAGCGAAATGAACAGGAATAAGAATGCGATTTGCGGGATAAAAATCAGTATTCCGCCAATTCCGGGAATAATTCCCTGCGAAATTAAATCGGTTAAAGTTCCGGGCGGCAAATTTTCGGAAACCACTGAACTCAGCGATGCAAACGTCCCGTCAATAAAGTCCATCGGATAGCTTGACCAGTCGAATATTGCCTGGAAGATGATGAATAATATGGCGAAAAATATCGCATATCCCCACACTTTATGAGTCAGTATGCGATCAAGTCTACTGCCCAGACTTTGAGCGGTAGAGGCATCGATAGTTTGCCCCAGTTTGAGCGTATCGTTGATGAATTGGTATCGTTTTATGGTTTCTTTTTGCTGCAAACGCTTCAAATCGGAGTGCGATTTTGTAAAATTGCTCCTGATTTCGTTTCGCTCCAGATTCAGGAAATTTACATCCTGTGTAATCACTAGCCACAACTTATATAATAATTGCTGTGGAAACGCATGCCGAAGTTTGTTGAAGTACTCCGGATCAATTTGGGACGCGTTCAGACAAGGTTCGGTCGACAGACTTTTGTAATTTACGATGAGGTCTTTGAGTTGGTCAATGCCAAGACTTTTGCGACTGCTTATCAAGGCGATACGGGTTTTAAGCCGTTCTTCCAATATAGGTATATCAAGAGAAATGCCTTTGTACTTCATCCGGTCGGCCATATTGATCACCAAAATGGTTGGAATCTCAAGGTCTTTTATCTGCGTAAAAAGCAACAGGTTTCGCTTCAGGTTTTCGACATCTGTCACGACTACCGCCACATCAGGGTATAGTTTGTCGTTCTTATTCAGCAAAAGTTCGATCACCACATTTTCATCGATCGAACTTGCATTTAGTGAATAAGTTCCTGGCAAATCGAGAATATTGGCGCGGGCATTATTAGGAAGTTTGCAGAAACCGATTTTTTTCTCGACCGTAATTCCCGGGTAGTTCCCCACCTGTTGGTTAAGTCCTGTAAGCTGATTAAAGACTGATGTTTTGCCGGTATTCGGGTTGCCAATTAAAGCAACGTTGATGTTTTCGTTACTCATCGCCATAAATTTCGATCGAAATCTGTTTCGCGGTTTCGACGCGAATCGCAAGATGAGATCCGTTTACACACAAATAGAGCGGATCGCCAAATGGCGCCACCTGCAAAAGTTCAACGGTATTGCCCGGCAAGCAACCCATTTCCAGTAATTTTAAAGGGATATCTTCAATATCGAAGTCGTGTATCAGGGCCTTTTGACCTTTCCGTAAAAGATTTAAGGTTGTCAAGTCTTATTTAGATTAAATAAAAGCAAAAGTAGTCAAATTATCTCAGAAGGCAATCGTTTGTACTATACCTTAATTGTATTTTTGAGTAAGCCAATTGATATCTTCAATCAGCCTTGCGACATCTTCTTTTTTGGTGCCGTCATAAAATCCGCGTACGCGGCTGTACTGATCTACCAGCACGAAATTTTCGGTATGTACCATGTCGTGTATTTCCTCCGGTTTACCAAGTTTTACGGCCAGATATGATTTGCGGGCAATTTCGTAGATGTCTTCTTTAGCTCCTGTTACCAAGTTCCATTTTGAATCGACGACGCCGTTTTCGACTGCATAACGTTTTAATGTGGGGACATCATCAATATCGGGCGTTACGGTGTGCGAAAGCAGCAATACCTCGTCGTTATCTACGATCGCATCTTGAATGTCCACCATATTCTTTGTCATAATTGGGCAAATTGTGGGGCAGGTGGTAAAGAAAAAATCGGCCACATATACTTTTCCTTCGTAATTTTTTTGGGTAATCGTATCGCCATTTTGATTGACAAATTTAAAATCGGCAATCCTGTGGTTTCTTCCAATGTGTTGCACCGTACTGTCGACCAATTCCGGATTGACCATTGCGGGATTATATATCGGTAAAGTCTTCGCAGGTTTCAGCGCATTATAAAAAAGATATAATGTAATGACCGATATAATTCCCATCGTAATGAAAAATATCCTGTACTTTTTAATGAATTCCACCATGGCAGCGATTTGGTTGCAAAAGTACAAAAACGCCGTGCGAACCGCCTGATTCCAAACCCTGAATTTGAGTTAAAGTATTTTTAATTTATATTCGTTGTTCTTAACTTCCCGCATTATTTAAAAACTTATGAAAATCAACAAATTAATTTTTGCATTGCCATTGTTCGCCATAGGTCAGGTTACTGCTCAGGCGCCGGTAAATGAACCCGGAATAAATCTTTCATACATGGACAGAAGTGTCCGGCCTAACGACGATTTCTTTCGATTCGTAAACGGAACATGGATCGACAACACCGAAATTCCTGCCGATCGCACGCGATGGGGAAGTTTTGACGCACTTCGCCAGCGAACGGATACCGATGCACTGGCAATTTTGAATGCAGCCGCCAAAAATCCGAAATTCAAATCAGATACCGACCAAGGCAAAGCCGTCGGCCTGTATAAGACAATTCTGGACACCGTTACCCGCAACAAACAGGGGATCGCACCCTTAAAACCATATCTCGATAAAATCAATGCGGTTAAGAATATGGCCGATCTGCAGAAGCTGATGATTAGCAGTGAACCCGAAGGCGGAATCGGATTTACAGGCGTCGGAATTAGTGCCGATGCAAAAAACAGCAACCGTAATGTAGTTTATGTCGGACTAGGCAGCGTTGGTCTTCCAGATCGCGACTACTATGTTTCAGATGACGCCGATTCAAAAGAAAAACGTGAAAAATACGTAGCTCATGTAGCACGGATGCTCCAATATTTAGGCGAAAAGCCGGCGACAGCCAAAGCGAATGCACAGCGAATCCTCGCATTGGAAACTGCCATGTCTGAACCGCGATTAGACCGTGTAGAACGACGCGACCGTCGCAAAAG
>JADMKR010000121.1 GCA_015478765.1 Flavobacterium sp. | reverse complement strand
TCGGTTTCTGCAAAGAAATTGTCGGGGTTTTTGTCGAGCACCATCTTTCAGACGATTTGAACGGGCACCAGTTCCTCCGGGATGAGTTTGGTTGCATCCAGCAAATCGAAGTCGAATTTATGTTCATCGGCTTCGGCCACAACCTGCACGCCCAGTTCCCATTCAGGAAAATGTCCACTTTCAATGGCTTCATACAGGTCCTGTCGGTGGAAATCCGGATTTTTCCCGGATATTTTTTGAGCCTCGTCCCATAATACTCCGTGTACGCCTAATTTCGGTTTCCAATGGAATTTGACGAAGTGTGATTCGTTTTTGGCATTTATCAACCGGAAAGTATGAACTCCGAATCCTTCCATCATACGGTAACTGCGCGGTATGGCGCGGTCTGACATTGCCCACATAATCATGTGCATCGATTCAGGCATAAGTGAAATAAAATCCCAAAAAGTATCGTGGGCGGCACTTGCCTGCGGGATTTCATTGTGAGGTTCGGGTTTGATCGAATGGACGAGATCCGGAAATTTATTGGCATCCTGAATGAAGAATACCGGGATATTATTGGAAACAAGATCGTAGATTCCTTCCTGGGTGTAGAATTTTACTGAAAAACCTCGGGCATCGCGGGCTAAATCGGTCGAACCGCGAGAGCCCACTACAGTAGAAAATCGCGCGAATACGGGCGTACGCTGACCGTTTTGCTGCAGGAAACCTGCTTTGGTAAGTTCGGGGATTGCGTTGGTTACTTCAAAATAACCATGAGCTCCCGTGCCACGTGCATGAACCACACGCTCAGGAATCCGCTCGTGGTCAAAATGTGTCATCTTTTCGCGGAAGATGAAGTCTTCTAACAACGACGGCCCGCGCTCGCCAGCTTTCAGCGTGTTGTTATCATCATTGACGGCCACGCCTTGATTGGTCGTCAGGACTTTATTGGTACCGTCTGATTTGTGAATTAGTAAGTCTTTTTGTTTGTCGTTCTGCCGATTTTCCTGAAGTGAGTCGTTTTTATTCATCTGCTTTTAAATTTTTGAAGCAGTAAGGTACTCATAGAATCGGTGTGGGGTGTTACACAATTCCCATTCAATTGGGCGGTTTTTCTATATTAACCACATCATACTGAATTTCTTGCCGATCAATGAATAACATTCTTAAAAGAAAAAACCCCGGCAATGCCGAGGTTTTAAAATTATATTGAATGTTTTGTAGTGAATCCATCATCACTGACTTCTGCCGGAATATAGTCGGCGACCATCTCTTTTTCATAATCGGTAGTGCCGCCTTTCTTTTTGTTGAGTCGGGCGATGATACTATCGAAAATCGCATACACTACAGGAACTATAATAAGTGTAAGGAATAACGAACTCAATAGGCCGCCGATTACAACCCAAGCCAGACCGTTGTTCATTTCGGCCGCTGCACCCGATGCGAGTGCGATTGGCAACATACCAAATACCATCGCAATAGTGGTCATCAGAATCGGACGGAGTCGGGCGTGATTGGCCTGAATCAAAGCATTGTATGTGCTTTCGCCTTCTTCTTTCCTGTGGTTGGCAAAGTCGACCAAAAGTATGGCGTTCTTACATACAAGTCCGATTAGCATGATCACGCCAAGGATCGTAAATACATTCAAAGAATTATTGGTCAATGCAAGAGCAAGCAGCGCACCGATAAATGACAACGGAATCGAGAACAGTACGACAAACGGATAAACATAACTGTTATAAAGTGCCACCATCACCAGGTAAACTAAGATGATTGCTGCGAGCAATGCCACTCCAAGGGTACCAAAACCTTCCGACTGGTTTTCCATGTCGCCGCCCCAAATGTAATTTACACCGGTAGGACGTTCCAATTGTGAAAACTGTGCTTCCCATTCGGCTGCGATATCACCCGATGGCCGGCCGATAACCTGCGAATTCACTTTTACTGAAGTGGCTTTATCTCGTCTTTCCAATAAACTCGGGCCTGAACTTTCGGTGACAGTTGCAAATTGCGATAACTCAATTTGCTGTCCGGTGTCGTTGAGGAACACCAGATTTTTCACATCGTCGATATTCGATCGGTCGTATTCATTAAAGCGGACATTGATGTCATATTCGTACTCACCCGCACGGAATTTAGCGTCGGTATTTCCGCTGAAAGCTGTTTGCATCGTCATACCAACGGTTTGCAACGACAAGCCTAAAGCAGCCATTTTATCGCGATCAACCTGAACTGAAACCTCGGGGCTTCCTTCTTCTGTAGAGAGTTCGACACCCGTCGATCCCGGAACCTTCCGAAGCAATGATTCTGCCTGGCGTGCGAACGTCATTACGCTTTCAAGATCGGGACCGGTCACGTATAGTGAAATCGGAGCCTGATCGGCGCCTCCCATAAAACCTACGGGAACAGTAGTGATCTTCGCACCAACCAGTACGTTTTCAAGTTCGCGTTTCATTTTGGCAGCATACACATAGGTGCCGTCATCGCGAAGTGATTTGTCGATGAGCGTTACATCAATTTCTGATTTGTAAGGGGTTGCCTGTGCCGCTCCAAATCCGGTGCTGGACTGGCCTACAGTCGCGATCATGGTTTCGATTTCGTTCTTGCCCCGCAGATAATTTTCTGCTTTTTGGGTCATGAAGTTGGTTTGCTCCAATGACGCATCCTTTGGCAATTCAAGCTGAACAAGGAATTGTCCTCTGTCTGATTGCGGGAAGAACTCTCCACCAATATAACCTCCGATTACAAGTCCTAATGAACTAAAGAACAAAAGCAATACAATCAGCAGCGTCGACTTTTTATGTCCGAGTGACCATTTCAATATTCTGGTAACCCAATCGGTAAATCGGTCCAGGCCTTTTTCAAACCTGAGAATAACCCGGTCGAAAAGTCTTTTGTTTGATAAATGCTCGAGTTTACCGAAGCGAGACGAAAGATAGGGTACAATAGTAAAGGATGACAGTAGCGAAAACAAGGTCGCTATAATCACGGTAACACAGAATTGCGTGATAATATTGGCAACCAGGCCTGTACTCATAGCGATTGGCAGGAATACCACCACGATTACGAGCGTAATGGCCGTTACCGTAAATCCTATCTCTTTGGTACCGTCGTAGGCGGCGCGCACTTTATTCTTGCCCATTTCCATATGGCGGTAGATGTTTTCGAGTACGACGATGGCATCATCTACCAAAATCCCCACCACTAAGGAAAGTCCCAGTAAACTCATTAAGTTCAAGGTGTAGCCCATGAGGTAGATACCGATAAAAGTTGCAATCAACGAGGCCGGGATCGAAACCATAACAATGAATGCATTTCGCATACTGTGTAAGAAAAACAACATTACGAATGCAACCAGGAATACGGCTACGAATAAATCTTTAATTACCGAATCCGCTGCTGCGAGGGTGAATTCGCTGGTGTCATTTGCCACATTCAGATCCAGACCCATTTCTTTGTAGTCGCTTTCTATCTGGACGATTGCGGCGCGGATTTCTTCACTAACAGCAACAGCGTTCGCCTCGGTTTGTTTGATAACCTGAAGTACAATGGCGTTCTTTTGATCGATTCTTGCAATTTTCTCAACTTCCTTTTGGGCATCTTGAACATCGGCTACATCACGAAGCCGTATCTGAATTCCATTTTTAGAAGATATCACCAGGTTTCGCAGTTCTTCTACGTTGCTGTATTTTCCGGATAACCGAACAAGCATGGTTGATTCACGGGTTTGGATATTTCCCGTTGGAAAGTCAAGGTTGGATGATTGTATGATCTGCTGAACCTGAGGTACCGATATGCCGTAGCCTTTTAATTTCTCCTGATCGAGGCCAACTTGGATTTCACGTTCCTCACCACCCACCAGGTTCACTTGAGCAACACCGTTGACTCGTGACAGAATAGGCTGTATCCTTTTGTCAAGCAAGTCATAAAACGCTGCTTCGTCAAGGTTTGCAGTAGCTCCAAGTGTCATTACCGGTAAATCGCTCAATGAAAATTTACTTAGCGAGGGCGGATCTACATCTTCGGGCAAATCTGCTTCAATAGCATTGATTTTTCGCTGAGCGTCATTCAATGAATAATCGGCATCGGCGTCGGCTTCGAGGGTTACCATAACGATCGACAAACTTTCGACCGAGCTGGCTTCGACCCGTTTCACGTTTTCAAGCGTAGCTACGGCATCTTCGATTGTTTTGGTGACGGTATTTTCAACCTCACCCGGGGATGCTCCC
>JADMKR010000120.1 GCA_015478765.1 Flavobacterium sp. | reverse complement strand
AATTACAATTAATGACGAGGAGGCCCGACAATTATCGGGTGAATACTCACTTGTAAAAGCAGCAGCCAAAATTCAAACGATGGGCCCTAAGTACGTCGTTATTAAAAAAGGCGAACACGGTGCATTGCTCTTTCATCAAAACCAGGTTTTTTTCGCACCTGCGTTACCGCTGGAAGAGGTATTTGACCCAACGGGTGCAGGCGATACTTTTGCAGGAGGCTTTGCAGGGTATCTCGCACAAAGCGAAAATATATCGTTTGATAACATGAAAAACGCGATTATTTACGGTTCCAATCTGGCATCATTCTGCGTCGAGAAATTTGGAACCGAGCGAATGGTAGAGCTAAAAAACGATGAGGTGGTTGAAAGACTGCAACAATTTCGTTCACTGACACACTTCGATATAGATTTACAATAATGAAACACGCCCCGAAAGGGGCTTTTTTGATTGATAATTACCCCAAAAGATGAGCGATAAATTAAATCACGAATGCGGAATTGCCTTTCTACGGCTAAAGAAACCGCTGGATTTCTATAAAGGGAAATATGGCACTGCCTTTTATGGCATTCAGAAAATGTACCTGTTGATGGAAAAGCAGCACAACCGTGGTCAGGACGGAGCGGGATTTGCCAGTATAAAAATGGATGTCGAACCCGGGGAAAGATATATTAGTAGGGTTCGTTCCAATGCGGCACAACCTATTCTGGACGTTTTTACACAAATCAATAGTAGGATCAATGAGGAATTAAAAGCGCATCCTGAATATGCCGATAGCGCCGAGCTTCAGAAAAAGCATATTCCGTACATTGGGGAATTATTCCTGGGACACGTCCGATATGGCACGTTTGGGAAAAACAGTATCGAAAGTGTTCATCCGTTTCTGCGTCAAAACAATTGGATGCACCGCAACCTGATTGTGGCCGGAAATTTCAACATGACCAATGTTACCGAGTTGTTCAACAGCCTTGTCGAATTGGGTCAACATCCCAAGGAAATGGCCGACACTGTAACCGTAATGGAAAAAATCGGGCATTTTCTGGACGAAGAAGTCACTGACTTATACCAGCAATGTAAAAACAACGGACTGACAAAGCGCGAGGCGTCGCCGGTTATTGGTGAAAATCTCGATGTCGCTAAAATATTGAGGAGAGCATCGAAAGGGTGGGACGGCGGCTACGCCATGGCAGGCTTATTTGGGCATGGCGATGCGTTTGTATTTCGCGACCCGGCGGGAATACGCCCGGCCTATTTCTATGAAGACGATGAGGTTGTAGTAGTGGCATCGGAACGGCCTGTGATTCAAACTGTTTTTAATGTCGATTTTGAAAAAGTAAATGAATTACAGCCTGGCAAAGCGCTTATAATTAAAAAGAATGGGTCGGTAACCGAAGAAGAGATTATTGCACCGTCGGTCAAAAAATCGTGCTCATTTGAACGCATCTATTTCTCTCGCGGTAGTGACGCTGAAATTTACCGCGAGCGTAAAATGCTTGGTAAACTCATACTACCTGCCGTTCTTGAGGCGATCGACAACGATACCGATAACACTGTATTTTCATATATACCAAACACGGCTGAAACGTCCTTCTACGGAATGGTCGAAGCCGCGCAGGATTTTTTGAACCAGCGCAAGAACAAATACATATTGGACAATCGACGTAAGCTCACCGCCGAGACGCTGCAAGAACTTCTGCAGGTGAAAATACGAACTGAGAAAGTTGCGATAAAAGATGCCAAACTTCGAACCTTTATTACGGAAGACAGTAGCCGGGATGACTTAGTGGCCCACGTATACGATGTTACTTATGGCGTAATCAAGCCTTCCGATAATCTGGTTATCATCGATGACAGTATTGTTCGCGGTACAACTTTGAAGATGAGTATCATAAAGATGATGGATCGTTTGCGACCGAAAAGTATAGTCATTGTGTCATCGGCACCTCAAATCCGTTATCCCGATTGCTATGGCATCGACATGGCGAGACTGGAAGGTTTGGTTGCCTTTCGTGCAGCGCTGGAGTTGCTGAAGGAACGCGGCCTGTATCACATCGTTGATGAAGTATATGCCAAATGTAAGGCACAGGAAAATTTAAACGATTCCGATGTTGTCAATTATGTGACCGAGATTTATGCACCCTTTCAACCTCAGGAAATATCCGATAAGATTGCTCACATGTTAAGCTCGGAAGAAATCCAGGCCGATGTCAAAATTATCTTTCAGACAGTTGAAAACCTTCATACGGCGTGTCCGAAAAATTTGGGCGATTGGTACTTTACGGGTGATTACCCGACGCCCGGCGGAAACCGGGTCGTAAACCGTGCCTTTATGAACTTTTATGAAGGTAAAGACGCTCGCGCTTATTAGTTTTAGATCGATTCTTGGCCGTTCATCGACTTTCGGGGCATTTCATCTAATTTATTTGTGACGTTATAACACCTGCTATACATTTGGAGAACCATAGCATTAGTAGGTTAAGTTTATGGTAGATTTGGGGCAAAAAGGGTGTAAGCAATTACACCTTTTTTATTGGCATAAAGTCAGAAAAAAACCGCCGGTTTTACGGGCGGTTTTTTTTATTATAATACTGTGTTTACTTTTCCAATGCGAAACGGCTGGAAACTTCTGTCCAGTTAATTACGTTGAAGAACGCTTCGATGTAATCGGGACGACGGTTTTGATAATTTAAGTAATAAGCATGCTCCCAAACATCCATGCCTAAGATTGGTGTGCCACCACAGCCAACGTCCGGCATCAATGGATTGTCTTGGTTTGGTGTCCCGCACACATCCAGTTTTCCGCCTTTGTGTACGCATAGCCATGCCCATCCGGATCCAAATTGGGTAGCTCCCGCTTTTGCAAATTTAGCTTTGAACTCTTCAAATGTGCCAAAACTCTTTTCGATCGCTTCAAGTAATTCGCCGCTGGGCTTTCCCCCGCCATTTGGCGACATCACTTTCCAGAAAAGGTTGTGATTGTAGTATCCACCGCCATTGTTTCTGACGGCAGCATTCTTCTTATCAAGATTGATCAAGATGTTTTCAATTGTCAAACCTTCCATATCCGTGCCTTCTATAGCGGCGTTGAGGTTTGTAGTATATGCATTGTGATGTTTGGTATGGTGTATTTCCATCGTACGTGCATCGATATGAGGCTCAAGGGCATCATATGCATAAGGTAAGCTTGGTAATTCAAATGCCATAGGAATAGGTTTTATCGGTTTATAATTTATCAAATTTAAACATTTAACTTTGGAATATAAAACCCGCTGAAATATAATCCTAATTAATTCACCTAAAATTAGCGTATTATAGCGTGATTATATAATTCCTATGATGCAAAGACCTACATTTTCCATTTACGATGCTTCGGCCGGTTCCGGAAAGACATACACTTTGGTTAAGGAATATCTAAAGATAATATTGACCGCACGTACCAATGATGCTTACCGCAACATACTCGCGATTACATTTACAAACAAAGCTGTTCATGAAATGAAAAGCAGGATTGTAGATAGCCTGTCCGATTTCAGTCGCCAGGATCCTTCCAAAAAAGGACTTCAGCTGATGCAGGTTATTTCGGATGAGACTGGGTTGGCAATTTCGGAAATACAGGTAAAGTCGCGACAAATCATAAAGCATATCATTCACAACTACGCCGGATTTGATATTTCGACAATTGATAAATTTACACATCGGGTCATCAGGGCGTTTGCACGCGATTTGAATCTGCCCATGACGTTCGAAGTTTCATTAGATACAGATAATTTGTTGCAGGAAGCTGTCGACACGCTGATTTCACGCGCAGGCACCGATGACAAACTCACAAAATTGCTGGTGGATTTTACGATGGAAAAAACCGACGATGATAAATCGTGGGATATCTCGCGCGAAATCTTCGAAACCGGAAAAATGGGGCTCAACGAAAACCATCGTAAGGAAATTTTGCTTTTCAGCGATAAAAATACAGATGCGTTTATGGCCCTAAAGGCTAAATTACACGAGTTATGTGCCTGTCTTGAAACGGATTGCCGCGGGTATGCCGATAAAGCACTGAAATTGATATCCGATCACGGACTTGAATTCAACTCGTTTTATTCAGGATATATACCGAAACACTTTCAGAAAATCAGTACCGGCGAACTGGTGCGGCACATTGGCCATTACAAATACCTCGACGAAGAATCGGGTAAGCGATATGCCGCCAAAACGCCTGCGAGCCAAAGATCGGCC
>JADMKR010000119.1:6667-25654 GCA_015478765.1 Flavobacterium sp. | reverse complement strand
CCGATCCGTTGCACAGCGTTCTGTTTTTTGAAACTGAAAATGATGCCATTGCTGGTGTCAACCAACTACTGTCGTTAGCTAATTTTGATACAGCAACTCCGAGGCAAATATTTATTCGCGTAACCGATGCCTTCGGATGTGTTGCAATCACATCGTTTACGCTGCAAACGCGCAATTGTCCGCCTACCGTCTACAATTTCGTTTCAGCCAACGGCGATGGTGCGAACGACACATTTTTTGTGGAAGGGCTGCGCGATATTTTCCTGAATTTCAAAATGGAGATCTATAACCGGTGGGGCGTTTTGATTTGGCGCGGAGACCCGTCCCTACCCGACTGGGATGGAATCGCTACCAATGGAACTTTAGTAGGCAGCGGCCCGGTGCCCGACGGAACATATTATTACGTTTTACACCTCAACGATCCCGATTACGCCGAACCAATGACGGGCTTTCTATACATAACCCGGTAATCATTCCATCGTTTTTAAAGACCATCCATATTTTACGGCCAACAGCCTAATTATAATAATTAACGAGGTGGTGACGATGTATAAAATATCGGTATCCAGGTTGAGAAATTTTAAAATAAAGAATACCATTCCGCCCGCAATGCAGATCGTCGCATAGATTTCGCGATGAAAAATTACAGGAATGTCATTGCACAAAATATCGCGAAGCACCCCGCCAAAACAAGCTGTCATGGTACCTAACGCAATGCACATTATTGGATGAAGCCCTATGGCGATTCCTTTCTGCAAACCGATCAATGTAAAGACACCCAAACCGATAGAGTCGAAAAGGTGCAGCGATGTGCGCAGCTTGTCGAACTTTCGTCGGAACAAAATCGCCAAAATCACACCGGCCAGAATTGCATAAACATAACTCATATTCAACATCCATGCAACCGGCGTGCTGCCAATCATCACATCGCGCAGTGTACCGCCACCAACGGCAGTGACAAACGCGATTATCAGTACCCCGAACGGATCAAGGCGCTTGCTCATGGCTGTCAGCGCACCCGACATTGCAAAAGCAATAGTTCCGATGATTTCAATTAAGTAGAACATTACATTGACTGGGTATAATAGTTATAATCCTTAAGAATCGTATCGAAGAAATCAATGTTGGATCCTGTTTTTTTTATTCCTGTGACCAATTCGATCTTCGCCGCCAGTTTCTCCAGCAACTGATAATCCTGCCGCTGGCGGGCCAATATGAAATTTTCCTTGATGATCCTGACATCGTTATCGGACAGCCTGATCACTTGCGGAAAAGTCGGAACATACTCGGTTCCGATTTCTTCCAAAATGGTATTGTCGATCGTCACATTGTTTTTCAGCGAAATAACGCCTGTCCCGGCAGCCATGTCGCCCAATCGCTGATTTTTCTCGCTTGCTGCGACAGCAATCAGTGCAATCAAGCCGTTTAGCATCGAAAAATCGACAATGCGAAAAAGCCATCGGATGAGATAATCGCCAAATGACGCCTGATAACCGTCAATTTTAACCACTTTTATTTTGAACGCCCGCTTACCCAGCGTCTGCCCTTCAAAAACGCTTTCCTGTACGAGGGAGTAAATCATTATCGGGAAATAGAAAATTGCGATAATTGCCATCATCGACCAATAGTCCATTGTCGCCATACGCTCATACATACCAAACCAGTAGAAAAATACGAAGTAAATAAGGATGCCGTAGGCTATTTTTATTAAAAAATCGGTTAGTGATGCGAGGATCCGATCGCCCAGCGAAGCAGCCGTAAAACTGATGCGTACATTTTGAGTCGTATTGATCGGAATTTGGGTCATATTTTATATTTTAGCCCACAATGAGAGAAGTCGCCTTCATAAAACAGAATAAAGAAAAATGGCTTGAATTTGAACGCGCGATTTTTGGTAAAACTAAAAAAAATCCTGATGAAATGGCGTCTCTTTACATTCATTTGGTAAATGATTTGTCATATGCCCAGACGTACTACCCAAAAAGCAAGACCACGGTTTATTTAAATCACTTAGCATCACTCATTTACCAAAAAATCTACAAGACGAAACGCGAAGAGTCAAATAGGTTGCTCCATTTTTTCAAAACCGAAGTGCCGCTGGTGGTGTATCATCATCGACGTTATCTGGCATACGCTTTCATAATGTTTTTTGTGGCGGTGGCAATGGGCGTGGTATCGGCCAGGAACGACACCGATTTTGTGCGGCTCATTCTCGGCGACAATTACGTAAATCAGACATTGCAGAATATTAAGGAAGGTGATCCGGTGGCGGTTTACAAATCGGGCAGCAACTGGGGAGGTTTTATTGGCATCACTTTGAATAACCTGTATGTGGGCGCAAAGTGCTACATCTACGGCATTTTTGGTGGATTCGGTACTTTCTTCATACTGTTGTCGAATAGCATCATGATTGGCTCGTTCCAATATTTTTTCTACCAGCACGGTGTTTTCTGGGAAAGCGTACGCGGGATCTGGATACACGGATCGATGGAAATTTTCGCAATTGTGGTCGAATCGGCTGCCGGACTGATACTGGGCGCGACGATTCTATTTCCGCGAACTTATTCACGCCTGAATTCGTTTAAAATCGGATTCAAAAACAGCCTTAAAATTTATCTGAGCACCTGGCCATTTACCATTGCCGCAGGATTCCTCGAAGGTTTTGTAACGCGGTATTCGAATGTAATGCACAACTGGTTCAGCAGTCTGATCATCATTGGAACTTTGGCACTTATTTCCTATTATTATTTGATCTATCCGAAAATCGTATTCCGAAAATCGCAAAAGCATGCATAAATTATTACTGGTGCTATTGATGCTGACTGGCATATCGATCAACGCTCAGGATCCCGAAGAAGATTACGTTTCGGTCGCAGACACAACCTATACTGTTCAGATTGACACATCGTCAATTGAGGTCGCCAAATTTCCGCCGAATTTTAAATCAAAGTACAGCGACGCAGATTTCGAATACGATGTTCAGCCCGAGGAGCTGAATTTCTGGGATCGGTTTATGGCGGCGCTCGCTCAGTGGCTCCGCAGTTTCCTGGACTTGGCAACCGAGGAGAGTTCGATGAACATCGCATCCAACATTGTCCGGTTAATCGCCATAGCTATCGTGGTGGTCGTGGTGTATATGATAGTGAAAATGGTCCTTAATAAAGAAGGGAAATGGATTTTTAGTCCGCCGCGGAAAGCCATCCGATTCGAAGACGCTGCAGCCGATGTAAAAAATGCCGATTTCGAAAAATTGGTGGCCGACAGCAAGCGATTGGGCGAACACCGACTGACAATCCGGTATTATTATTTGTGGATGTTGCAGCAAATGGCTTACCGCGGGATAATCACCTGGGATGCCGAGAAAACGAATTCAGATTACCTGCGCGAAATTGGAAACGAAGATCAAAGATCACGATTTTCCTATCTATCGTATTTGTACGACTATATCTGGTACGGCGAATTTCCCGTAGATGAAAAAACATTCAACAAGGCGGTCGACGCTTTCGAAACTTCAATTCGTTCCCTTCGATGAATAAAACCATGCGAATTTACGTTGGCGTTCTTGTGCTGATCCTGATTGGGATCGTCGCCATTGACCTCAATAAACCAAAGGAGATCGACTGGCGGCCCACATTTGGTGTACATGATAAAATTCCATTTGGATTGTATGTACTTGATCAGGAAATCGGCCAATTGACCAAAGATTCGGTCGAAAAAATCGTTGTGACTCCGTATGAGTATTTCGATCCGCTGTATGATTATGATACCCTGGTAAACACTTACTCGGTTTCGGGAAATTTCATAGACATTGCCGAAGGCAACAATCTCGACGCTTTATCACTGAAAGAAATTTTTTATTTCGTTGGCCACGGCAACACGGCACTGCTAAGTATGAAAAGCTATCCTGCGGCATTGTTGGACAGTTTGGATCTGCAAATGCAATTCGACTACAAATTTTCTGACAGTGTTGCTGTGTGGTTAGCCAATCCCGCCTTTTCAGATAGTCGATATTTCATTCGCGAAGGCGCCGGCAACAGCTATTTCACCGCTTTCGACACGTTGAACAGCACAGTTTTGGGCTATCAGCAAACCGCCGAAAAGAATGTAAATTTCATTAAAGTCCCGTATCGCGACGGATATTTTCTTTTACATACGCAACCGGCGTCGTTTACTAACTTTTATCTGCTGAAAGAAACTCAATCAGAATATGCAGCCGGAATTATGTCCTATTTGCCACCTGGCCGGACTTTTTGGTACGCAAAAGATGCATTGGCACAACGATCGGGTTCGATGTTGCGATTCATTTTGGACCAGCCAGCCCTGGCCGCGGCCTGGTATTTATTCCTGGCGGGAATGTTGGTTTTCATTATTTTTCATGCCAAAAGAAAGCAGCGAGTTGTTCCTGTAATTCAACCGCTGACCAATACCACTGTCGAATTCACAAAGACAGTTTCAAATCTGTACTATCAGGAAGGTGACTATGACACTGTCATCGATAAAAAAATCATATATTTCCTTGAAAAAACCCGCAATGAATTCCTGCTGGACACATCGAAATTAAATGAAGAGTTTGCACGCAAATACGCCCAGAAATCAGGCAAGGATTTGTCCCTTATAAAATCCGCCCTGAATAAAATCAATTCATATCGCAATAGCCGTCATATCAGCATTGAAGCTGATTTGATTGAAATTAACAATGCCATAGAAAAAATCATATGATGGAAGAAATAAACAATAATGCCGACAATGTAAATTTCGAAAACCGGATCGATCTGTCGCCGTTGCTAGATGCGATTACGCAGATCAAGAGTGAACTCCGAACAGTAATTGTCGGCCAGGAAAAGATGATAGATCAGCTGCTGGTTGGTATATTATCAAACGGACATGTACTGCTGGAAGGAGTTCCCGGTGTGGCCAAGACCATTACTGCCAAACTGCTAGCAAAAACTTTGCAGGTCGATTTCAGCCGGATCCAGTTCACACCCGATCTGATGCCATCGGATATACTTGGCACTTCCATATATGATCTGAAAAAATCGGAATTCGAATTCAAGAAAGGACCCATATTTTCCAATCTGATATTGATCGACGAAATCAACCGGGCTCCAGCGAAAACGCAGGCGGCATTGTTTGAAGTAATGGAAGAGCGCCAAATCACCATTGACGGAAGCCAGTATATTCTCGAAGCGCCATTTTTGGTAATTGCAACCCAAAACCCGGTCGAGCAGGAAGGCACATACCGTCTTCCGGAAGCGCAGCTCGACCGGTTTTTGTTTAAAATAACGATTGATTATCCAACGCAGGAAGAAGAGATAATCATCATTCAGCGCGAACATCAATTGCAGGACCACGGTAAACTCGAAAATATCAAGCCGGTCCTTACCCGCGACTCGGTTGTCCAATATCAGTCGCTGGTTAAACAGGTAGTAATCGAACCGCACCTCATCGAATATATCGCAAAAATTGTGGTCAACACCCGTGAGAACGCTTTTCTGTATTTGGGTGCATCGCCCCGCGCGTCGCTGGCAATCCTGAATGCCTCAAAGAGTTTTGCCGCGATTCGGGGCCGTGATTTCGTTACGCCCGAAGATATTCGAGAGGCCGCTGTTCCGGTACTTCAACACCGAATAATTGTATCGCCTGAACGGGAGATGGAAGGCGTGACCAGCACAGCAATCATAAACCAGATTCTCGACTCAATAGAAATCCCACGATAACTGACTTTTGAAATTCATCAGGGCACTATATCTCAATAATCTCACCTTCTACGTTTTTCTTACGATCGTAGCGCTCTTTGTCGTGGCGTATATCTTCCCGTTCCTGTACGCCGTTGCGTGGTATGTGTTCTTTATTGCGCTGTTATTTGTTGCGGTCGATATTTTAATGTTATTCAATTCACGAACGGGCATCATGGCGGCACGGATCACACCCGAAAAAATGTCTAATGGCGACGAGAATCCGATAGAAATTTCAATTCGAAACGATTATACCTTTAAAACGACGATTAAGATCATCGACGAAATTCCGGTGCAGTTCCAAATTCGGGACTTATCCATCAATCGCAAAATCCCGGCTGGGGAAAACTCACAAATACGGTATTTTTTAAGGCCAACGCAGCGCGGTGAATATCATTTTGGACGGTTGAATATTTATGTCTCGAGTCCGCTTCACTTAATTGCAAGACGATATTCTTTTGATAAAAACACCATGGTACCGGTGTACCCGTCGTTCATCCAGTTGCGTAAATATGACCTCATGGCGTTTTCAAACAGCCTGCTCCGGTACGGTGTCAAGAAAGTGCGCCGAATTGGACACACGATGGAATTTGAGCAGATAAAAGATTATGTACAGGGCGATGACATCCGAACATTGAATTGGAAAGCGACTGCAAAAAGCGGAAACCTGATGATTAACCAATATCAGGACGAGAAGTCGCAATCAGTTTATATGCTGATCGACAAAGGCCGCGTGATGCAGATGCCATTTAACGGTCTGAGTCTGCTCGATTATGCGATCAACGCAACGCTGGTGCTGTCGAATGTCATTCTGAAAAAACACGACAAAGCCGGACTGATGGCGTTTTCAAAAAAAGTGGAAAACCGCGTCGCAGCTGAAAAGCGCAATACGCAGATGCAAAAAATTCTCGAAAGTCTGTATAATATCAAAACCGATTTTTTCGAGAGCGATTACAGCCGTCTGTTTGTCGATATCAAGAAAAATATCAATCACCGCAGTCTTATAATCCTGTATACAAATTTTGAAACATTAGACGGGTTGCATCGCCAGCTACCGTATTTAAAAGGTATTGCACGAAATCATCTGCTGGTGGTCGTATTTTTCCAAAACACCGAACTCGAAAAAATCATACATTCGAAAACTAATACGGTGCACGATATTTTTGACAAGGTGGTCGCCGAAAAATTTACCTTTGAAAAACGGCTGATCGTAAACGAATTGAAAAAATACGGTATCTATTCAGTGCTGACAAAGCCGGAAAACCTGACGCTCGACTCAATCAATAAATACCTTGAAATCAAGGCTCGTGGCATATTATAATATCTGATGAAACAAATAAATTCTGTTCAAAATCAACTGATCAAGTCGCTTGTCCAACTTCAGGAAAAAGCACGTGCACGCAAAGAGTCAGGAACATTCCTGATTGAAGGCCGACGCGAAATCGATCTCGCGCACCAGGGTGGTTACGAGTTACAAACCATTCTTTTCGATCCGGAAAAAATCGACAGGCAATCGCTGCTATACAGCGCCGAATATATCGAAATCAGTCCGGAGGTTTATCAAAAACTCGCATACCGCGATACGACAGAGGGAATCCTTGCTGTCGCAAAAATCAGAAAAATGGAATTGGCCACAATGGTTCTTCCTGAGAATCCACTGATATTGATTGCGGAATCACCTGAAAAACCAGGTAACATCGGCGCCTTGCTGCGAACTGCCGATGCTGCTAATATCGACGCAGTGATAATCGCCAACCCGAAAAGTGATCTTTTCAATCCAAATATCATTCGATCCAGTGTTGGTTGCGTGTTCACCAATACCATCGCCACCGGAACCACATCAGAAATAATTTCATTTCTGAAGCAACGCAATATAAGTATATTTTGTGCGGCACTTCAGGAATCGCAGCCGTATCATCAGCAGGATTTCACCGGCCCCACTGCACTTGTGGTGGGTACCGAGGCAACCGGACTGACAACAGAATGGCGAAATGCCGCAACCCAAAACATCGTCATACCGATGCAGGGCGTGATCGATTCGATGAATGTATCGGTGGCTGCGGCGATTTTAATTTTCGAGGGGAAACGGCAACGCGGATTCTAAAAAGATCATTCACCTATCTAACGCGCGTCAACCATTCGACAGTTAAATTTTCGAACCTGCTAAGTTCGTTTTTCAGAATGTTAATCGGTCGCACCCGATGTTGCACAATCCGATAGATTATCATACTTTTAGTCGGCATAAAACCGTCCCCAAATCATGACCGAGATCGATATCGAACAGGAAAATAAAGATATTGCGCGCGAATATAAAGAGTTGCTTCGCATCAGTTACCAAACCCTTACCGATGCCGACAAAAAATTGATCCGCAAGGCATTCGACTTTGCGGTCGAGTCGCATAAAGATCAGCGCCGGAAGTCGGGCGAGGCATACATCTTCCACCCTATCGCGGTTGCTAAGATTGTCGCTTCGGAAATTGGTCTTGGTGCCACATCGATCGCAGCCGCACTGATGCACGATGTGGTCGAGGATACCGATGTGACGGTTGAGGATATCGAACACATGTTCAATCCGAAAGTTGCACAAATTGTTGAAGGCCTCACCAAAATCGCACAGGTAAAAAAAGACCTGAACATATCGATGCAGGCCGAGAATTTCCGTAAGATGTTGCTCACACTGAACGACGATGTTCGGGTGATTATCATCAAAATTGCCGATCGGCTGCACAATATGCAGACAATGGATTCGATGCCGAACGATAAACAGATCAAAATCGCATCGGAGACATTGTATATATACGCGCCTTTGGCACATCGCCTGGGACTGTATAATATCAAATCGAAATTGGAAGACCTCGGATTAAAATATACCGAGCCGCAGGTTTATCACGACATCGTAAGTAAGATAAAGGAAACCAAGGAGCAGCAGGATGAGTATATCGAAAATATAAGTTCGGTCATAAAAAAGTCGCTCGACGACGAAGGAATTCAGTATGTGATAAAAGGCCGGCCCAAATCAATCTATTCGATAAGGCGCAAAATGGCCGCCCAGAACGTGAGTTTTGACGAAGTCTACGACAAATTCGCACTGCGTATCGTCTATAAAACCGACAATCAAAACGATGAAAAATTCCTCGCCTGGAAAATTTACTCCATCGTAACCGATCATTACCGACCAAGCCCGAGCCGATTACGCGACTGGATTTCCTCACCCAAATCGACCGGATACGAAGCATTGCACATAACCGTTATGGGTCCGAAAGGGCGCTGGGTCGAGATTCAGGTGCGCAGCGAACGCATGGACGAAATTGCCGAAAAAGGCTACGCAGCCCATTACAAGTACAAGCAAGGTGCCGATGAAGAAAGCGGACTCGATGTGTGGTTGAACCTATTGAAAGAAGCACTCGAAAATTCGGAATCCAACGCCGTCGACTTTGTGGAGGATTTCAAAATGAACCTGTATGCCAAGGAAATTTTCGTTTTTACACCCAAAGGCGATATCAAATCACTTCCGAAAGGCGCGACATCATTGGATTTTGCTTTCAGCATCCACTCGGAAGTGGGCGTCCGAACACGGGGAACACGGGTTAACGGTAAACTCGTTCCCTTAAACCACGAGTTGAAAAGCGGGGATCAGATTGAGATCATCACGTCGCCCAATCAAAAGCCGACGAGCCACTGGCTTGACTATGTGACAACGTCGCGAGCCAAAAATAAAATCCGGAACGTACTTAACGAAAACACCAAGAAAACCGCCGAGGAAGGACGCGAGTTACTGACACGCAAACTTCGCCATCTTAAAATTACGATTAGCGAAACCGTCATCAATGAAATGGTGAATTTCTTTAAGCTCAGAACCAGTCTGGATTTGTTTTATCGGGTCGGAATTGGCGCAATAGACAATCAGCAACTGAAAGATTTTGCGGCGCAGAAAAACAACAGTTTCATCAATTTCTTTAAAAGTAAGATGAAACGTTCGCCATCGACGGCTGCCGAGGACATCCACAAGCAAGTGTTGAGCAGTAATTACGATATGTTGGTGTTTGGACCTGATCAGGATAAACTCGATTATAAACTTTCAACTTGCTGCAATCCGATTCCGGGTGATGAAGTTTTCGGATTTGTAACCATAAACGAAGGGATCAAAGTCCATAAAAAAGATTGTCCGAATGCGATCAGCCTGCAGTCCAATTATGCTTATCGCATCATGCAGGCGAAATGGATCGACTCGTCCCAACAGGAGTTCAAGGCGATACTCAAAATTACGGGAATGGATACTTTGGGTCTCACCAACCAGCTTACCAAGGTAATATCCAATAATATGCACGTAAATATCCAGAGCATATCACTTAGTGGCGAAGCCGGTATTTTTAAAGGTCAGGTAGCCGTAATTGTGCAGAACAACACCATATTGAAACGACTGATAGACAACATAAAAAAAATCGACGGAATCGATAAAGTGACGCGTGTTTATAACACTTAAAGATTCCCTCAAAGGCGGGGAAATAATTTTCCCTGCAGAAAAATAAACTTATCTTTGCAGGATATGACACTACTCTCGGTTGATAACATCAAGAACCAGGAAATCGTAAAGAATGTTTTTACAAAATACCTGGAAAATAAAGGCCACCGCAAAACTCCGGAGCGGTATGCCATATTGCAGGAAATTTACGACAGTGAAGAGCATTTCGATATCGAGAACCTGTATATCAAGATGAAAAATAAGAATTACAGGGTAAGCCGTGCGACGCTGTACAACACCATTGAACTTTTACTGGACTGCGCGCTGGTTCGCAAGCATCAGTTTGGACAAAATCAGGCGCATTACGAAAAATCGTATTTCGACAAGCAGCACGATCATATAATCATGACCGATACAGGCGAGGTAATCGAATTCTGCGACCCTCGTATCCAAATGATCAAAAAGACGATAGAGGAGATTTTCGACATCGAGATCCACAATCATTCACTGTACTTGTACGGAAATCGTAAAACACCACCCGCAAATATATAATACGCGCCAAAAGCCAAAAACATAAAACAAAGATGAGTGTAGACTTACTACTGGGATTGCAATGGGGAGACGAAGGCAAAGGTAAAATCGTTGACGTCTTAACTTCCAAATATGACATTATCGCCCGATTTCAGGGAGGTCCAAACGCCGGGCATACGCTCGAATTTGACGGAATCAAGCATGTCCTGAGAACCATTCCGTCGGGGATTTTTCACGAAAGTTCCATAAACGTTATAGGAAACGGCGTTGTAATCGATCCGGTGGTATTTCAAAAAGAAATCGAGGGATTGGCTAAATTTAATATTGATATAAAGTCCCGATTGATAATTTCGCGGAAAGCACATCTCATTTTACCGACACATCGCTTACTGGACGCCGCTTCGGAAGCTTCTAAAGGCAAAGCGAAAATAGGCTCAACATTGAAAGGCATCGGTCCGACTTACATGGACAAAACCGGACGCAACGGTTTGCGTGTTGGCGATATCGAATTAGCCGATTTCAAAGAACGTTACCGCGCACTGGCCGACAAGCACGAAGCTATGATCGCTTTTTATGACGTGGCTATCCAATATAATTTGTCGGAGCTCGAAAAGGAATTTTTTGAAGCAGTAGACGATCTTCGAAAACTGACGTTTATCGACAGCGAAGAATATCTTCACCAGGCGCAGCAAGAAGGCAAGTCGATATTGTGCGAAGGAGCTCAGGGGTCGTTACTTGACGTGGATTTCGGAACATATCCTTTTGTCACCTCGTCGAACACAACTGCTGCAGGTGCATGCACCGGACTTGGAATTGCGCCCAATAAGATAAAAGAGGTTTACGGAATTTTCAAAGCATATACCACTCGTGTGGGAAGTGGACCGTTCCCAACCGAACTTTTCGACGAAGTTGGTGCTACAATGGCCAAAGTCGGAAATGAATTCGGATCGGTTACCGGACGTCAAAGACGCTGCGGCTGGCTGGATCTTGTCGCATTGAAATACGCCGTGCAAATAAATGGCGTCACCCAATTGATGATGATGAAAGGCGATGTTCTTTCCGGTTTTGAAACACTGCAGGTTTGTACGGCATACAACTACAATGGCTCCGAAATTTCACACTTGCCTTATAATATCGAAGCAGAGAACGTAACCCCGATATATACCGAATTGCGAGGCTGGAAGGCCGACCTGACCGGTTTGACCAATTACAACGAATTACCTGATGAACTTCGCGACTATGTTTCGTTCATCGAAAATGCAGTTGGCGTACCCATCACGATTGTGTCGGTTGGCCCCGATAGAACACAGACAATTTTAAAATAGTTTGACTTTCTGATCGGCTGATTACCGCAGCTTATAAATAAACGATTCCGATGGGGCAATCCTTATCATGGTGCGACCAATGCCACCGGTAACCTCCAACTTTAGCGTACTATCGTTAAACAACTGGTCTTTAATTATATAACTGCCGTCTTTTAACTTCCATTCGGCGATAACATAAGCAGGAACCACCAGTTCGAAATAACCTGTTTTCAGACCTGAAAAGTTGCTGATTATAATCAGTTTTTCGTTGTCAGACCATCTTACGAATGAGTAAATATCCTCATTGTATTTACTATTGGCCTTTCTGTTTGCCGATTGGATCTCTCTGAATTTCCCTTTGAGCGCATCGCTGGTTAAGGTGAAATTCAAAAGTTTTTTATAGAAATCCCGCAACGCGCGTTCCTCTCCGTTCAATTGTCCGCCGTCAAATTTGCCGTTATTCATCCATCGTTGATGATGCGGTACACCTACATAGTCAAAAATTGAGGTGCGCGAAGGCTTGCCAAATCCGGCATCTTCATTCCCCGGTTCGCCAACTTCCTGTCCAAAATAAATCATTGTTGGCGCCGTGCTGATTGTTGCCGAAACTACCATCAGAGGTTTGCCTTTGTGTCCGTTGCCCGCAAATTCTGCGCTGGCGACCCGCTGCTCGTCGTGATTGTCCACAAAGTGAAGCATGTGATGCTCGATATCTGCGAGTCCGGCCTGAATGTCGGAGATGCCATCGGCACTGCTTTTTCCCTGAACGACTTCTTTCAGTTTGTCGTACAGCTCAACTTTGTCATATAAATAATCCATCTTTCCGATATGAATGTAATTCCGATACTCGGCCGGATTATAGACTTCAGCCAGTAAAAACGCATCCGGATTTTCTTTTTTGATGGCTGAATTCATGTAACTCCAAAATTCCACCGGAACCATTTCCGCCATATCATAGCGAAAACCGTCGACACCTTTGTCGATCCAGAATAGTGTGATATCACGAAATTTCTTCCACGAATCGGGAACATCTTTTTTTCGCCAAAAATCGTAGTGTTCCTCAATTGATTTGGAAGCAAAACTGGCAGGCAGCTCAGGAAAATCTTTACTTCCATCTGGCCTTACGCCATAATTTATTTTTACGGTTTCATACCAGTCATTGATATCCGGCTGTGCTTGTCGCGATCCGTTACCGGTCCATTTGGCGGGCATTTCCTTAAATTTCCCATCGCGCAACGGATGCGGCTGGCCACCAAGTGGTTTGTAATCTTCCGATTGGGGAACCTCAAAAGCCTTTCCGGGGATGTAATAAAAATTATTGTCACGCGCATATTCGACAGAGGTGTCATCATTGGCGCCGAAATCATTCACTTTTCGTGGATTGTTTTTACCTTCATAGCGCCGCGCCACATGATTGGGAACAATATCGATGATCAGTTTTAGTCCGTTTTTGTGGGTGCGCTTAATCAGTTCTTCGAATTCTTTCATCCGTTTGGCCGGGTTTACGGCCAAGTCGGGATTAACATTATAATAATCCTTAACTGCATATGGCGAGCCCGCGCGTCCTTTGACTACATCGGGATCATCATTTGAAACACCTATAGAAGTGTAGTCGTTTATTACCGCATGATGCGGCACTCCGGTGTACCAAATGTGCGTCACACCCAAATCCTTTATTTCCTGAAGTGCTTTATCGGTAAAATCGTTGAACTTGCCAACACCATTTTCATTGATGGTTCCCCAGGGTTTGTTGGTGGTTTTTGTGTTGCCGAACAATCGGGTGAAAACCTGGTACACAACATATTTATTCTTTGGGGCAGCATTCTCCTGATTGGCCATTTGGTCGGTTTGGGATTGCACAGTAGTGGATAAAGTCATTCCAATCAGCGCGGTTGCGAACAATTTCATCATAGAGGTATCCGGAGCTTAGAAACCGGGAATTACAAATATAAAGATTTGGCTGAACCCAAAATATAAATAAATCTTAATAACCACCTTGTACGGACTGATTTTCATAAATTTGAAAAAAATTTCCATTGAGCAAATATTTTTTACTTCTCTGCTTTGGATTCCTTTCAGCAGGTTCTTTCGCCCAGACGCAAACTTCTAATCGGATCATTGTTGAAAACGCAGATGATTTCGACATCAACCAAACCGAAATTCCCGATGCCGCCTTACTTACCGGCAATGTTCGGGTAAATCACGACGGCGCGATACTAACGTGCAATAAAGCGTATCTCTTTCAGAAAGAAAACTATATAAAGGCATTTGGCAATGTGCAGATTGTGCAGGGCGACACGCTATTTTTGAACAGCACGAATGGCGAATACAACGGCAACATTAAACAGGCGTTTGCATCCGGAAATGTAGTGCTGCGGTCACCCGACATGACGCTTACGACCGATTCGCTGTATTTTGACCGGGTATCACAGCAGGCTTATTATAACACTAACGGAACAATCGTCAATAAAGAGAACACGCTGCGAAGCAAATCGGGGCGCTATTTTGCGAACGAGAAAAAATTTCGCTTTACTACTGCGGTTACCCTCACCAATCCCGAATATGTTTTAAAATCAAATCACCTGGATTATTATAACAATTCGGGGCATTCGTATCTGTTCGGACCGTCGACGATCACCAGCAAGAAGAACTATATCTATACCGAAAAAGGCTTTTATGACAGCAAACGCAATGTGGGTCATTTTCTGCGAAAGTCCTACATACGGTATAACGACCGACTTATCGAAGGCGACAGTTTGTATTATGACAGAACCCGCGAATTTGCCTCTGCAACCAACAATGTAAAAATAACCGATTCTATTAACCGCGGTATCGTCAAAGGCCATTACGGCGAGGTATATCGCGACCGCGATTCGATGTTTGTCACCAAGCGTGCCGTGGCCGTGAATTTTGTCGAAAACGACTCGGTTTACATTCACGGGAAGCGATTGTTGATTACAGGCAAGCCGGAAAATAGAATCATCAGGGCGTTCAACAATGCCCGATTTTACAAAACCGATTTAAGTGGCAAATGCGACTCGATCCATTCATCGCAAACCAGCGGATTGACGAAATTGATCGGGCGGCCGATTTTGTGGAATTTCGAAAATCAGATGACAGGTGATGTGATGCATCTGATAGCAAATACCAAAACAGAGAAAATCGACTCGCTGAAAGTATTGAACAATGCCTTCATTGTCTCCCGCGATACGCTTGGCACCGGATTTAATCAGGTAAAAGGCCAGAACTTATACGGAAGGTTTGAAGAAAACGAACTGCGCGAAGTTGACATCATCCGAAATACGGAAGTCATCTACTACGTGAGAAACGACGAACAGGAGCTTGTTGGCATCGATATGGGAGCCAGCAGCAATATCAACATGACGATGGAGAAAAATCAAATCGATACCATTACTTTGATTGGAATGCCCGACAGCAAAATTTATCCCGAGAAAGATCTACCTGAAAACGCTCGAAAGCTGCGCGGATTCATTTGGCGCGGAGACGAACGAATAATGTCGCCCGAAGATATTTTCCCGCCCGAGGAAAATGTTGGCCATGAACAAATTGAACGACAGGCAAAGGCCGAACTTGCCAAAGAAAACACCCCGATGGAAATAAGGCGTGAAACGCTGGAATACGACCAAATCGATCCGTCGAAAAAATAGCAATAATACTGTGAACGATTTTTTACGATATCAGGCGCAAACATCGCCGCATCCGCTAGGCATGGAAGTTTCGCATGCCGACGGATCTTATATTTACGACACACACAATAACCGATACCTGGATTTTGTCGCAGGTGTTTCGGCGGTCACCCTGGGCCATCGACATCCGCGCGTGAACAAGGCAATTTTAGACCAGCTCGACAAATACTCGCATGTCATGGTGTACGGCGAATACTCGCAAAGTCCGGCGGTGGCGTATTGCAAATTGCTGGCATCGCTTCTACCCGATCCGCTTGAAGTGACCTACTTGGTCAACTCGGGCACCGAAGCAACCGAAGGCGCCTTAAAACTCGCCCGCCGTGTAACCGGTAGAAGCCAGTTTATCTCGTGCCATAACGCGTACCATGGCAATACGATGGGTTCGATGAGCGTCATGGGATTTGAGGAACGCAAGCACCCATTCGGTCCGTTATTGGCGGATGTCGAATTCATCACATTCAACAACGAACACGATTTAGACAAGATCACTGAGAAAACCGCCGGAATTATCCTGGAAAGCATTCAGGGCGGCGCGGGATTCATAGAGCCTGAAAATGGTTTTCTGATGAAAGTTCGCCAGCGCTGCACCCAAGTTGGCGCCATGATGATCATCGACGAAATCCAGCCTGGTTTTGGCCGGACCGGAAAGCTGTTCGGGTTTCAGAATTACGATGTGGTGCCCGATATTGTAATTCTGGGCAAGGGAATGGGCGGTGGCATGCCGGTAGGTGCGTTCTCGGCATCGGCGGCAATGATGGCATTGCTTTCGGATAAACCCAAGCTCGGGCATATCACCACTTTTGGCGGACACCCTGTCATTGCGGCAGCGTGTTTGGCGACTTTGAAGGAAATTACTGAGTCGGACATAATACAACAGACAATAATCAAAGAAAAACTTTTCAGGCGTCTTCTGGTACATCCTTTGATAACCGAGGTGCGCGGCAAAGGGCTGATGCTGGCAGCAATGACGCCCAGTGCTGAGATCACTAACGAGGTGATTCTGAGATGCCAACAAAAAGGACTGATATTATTTTGGTTGCTTTTCGAAGGCCGTGCGATACGAATAACGCCGCCACTGACCATATCGGAAGGTGAAATAACCGAGGGCTGCCAAATCCTGTTACAGGTAATGGACGAAATCCTGGAAGAAACATCCAAAAAAGACTGATGCCCTAGCCCCGATGGAGCCGGCATCCTGACGCAGCGCAGCGGCGGCAGATACAGGCGAGAGCGGGATAGAGCTCCTGTAAAAAATTCAGGAAAGCGTGTAACGAAAATGTCATGATTCTGTTGTTAATTAAATTGTTCACAACAAATGCATTACAAACATCGATCGCGCACCTCATTACCTAACTTTAGTTAGGATAATTTTAAAGAAAAAAGTATGCAATTAAGCAACGAAGAAGAAGACTATAACTTATCCCTGTCGAAATTCGAGTCGATGTTGAAAACCAACAAAGTACTGTTTTTTGATTCTGAGGAATTTGAGGATATCATCCTTCATTACCTCGATACCGGGAAAGCGTCTTTAGCCAAAAAGGCCTTAAAATTAGCACTGGAGCAACATCCGAAATCGACCGGTTTAAAGCTGGTACAGGTAGAGATGTTGATTTACGACGACAAGCTCGACATCGCCGAAAGGCTTTTAAACGAACTTTTTGCCCTCGAACCCAATAATGAAGAGATCTACATTCAGCGGGCAAATATTTTTTCAAAGCGCGACAATCATGAGAAGGCTGTCGACCAACTGAACATAGCACTTAAACTAACCGAAGATTACGCCGATGTCTATAACCTGATTGGCATGGAGTATTTATTCATGGACAATCTCGAACTGGCAAAAGCGAATTTCATTAAATGCCTTGAGGAGGATCCCGAAGATCAGGCTGCCTTGTACAATGTTGTGTATTGTTTCGAGTTCCTTGACCAAAATGAGGCGGCGATTGAATATCTAAACAAATATATCGATGGCAATCCGTATAGTGAAATCGCCTGGCATCAGGTTGGCCGACTGAACTACAGCCTGAAAAATTACGAAGAAGCCTTACGCGCATTCGATTATGCGACTCTTATCGACGATGAATTTTTGGGCGCTTTCATGGAGAAAGCCAAATCACTTGAAAGACTTAAGCGGTATGACGAGGCGATCGAAAGCTATACCCGAACCATTGAGCTCGACGATGCGACACCATTTGCGATGCTTCGGATTGGGAAATGCTACGAGAAACTCGGCAAGAATGTGCTGGCTTTAAAATACTATCACAAAACGGTACACGAAGATCCTTTACTCGACAAAGGCTGGATTGCCATAACCGATTTTTACGTTCGTCAGAAGAATCATCAGAAAGCATTGTTTTATGTCAACAAAGCGATTGCGATCGACAACCAAAACCGATTGTACTGGAAACGGTACGCATCGATCAACAAGGAGATGAACTTTTTCGAGGAAGCCGAATTTGGTTACCGAAAAGCTGTTGAACTTGGCGACTTCCAATTGGATACCTGGTTGTTTTGGGTCGATATACTACAATTTTTAGGCGAATTTGAATCGGCTACCCAAACGTTGTTGCAGGCGACCGAGTACTTCCCGGAATCATACGAAATCGAATATCGATTGGCAGGTTTGTATTTTATGCTGATCGATGATAAAAAAGGTAAATTCCATTTAAGCAACGCATTGCGGCTGAGCCTGAAAAACCAGACACTGCTCAAGGAATTGTTTCCGGTGGTGTGGGAGCGGCGCATGGTTCAGAATATGATCAACAAGTATAATAAAGGTTAAATAATAGCGCTTTAAAACAGGCCGGCTGGTATTACTGGCCGGTTTTTTTTTATGTATGGAAGAATCGAAAAAACATAAATTCGGATTATTGGGCAAAGACATTTCGTACTCGTTTTCGCCCGCTTATTTCCAATCCAAATTTGAGGCATTACATCTCGACGGTTTTACTTATGAATTATTCGATACCGAGAACGTGGCCGATGTGCGTTTGATCGCTTCGGATGAAAACCTTATCGGATTCAACGTTACCATTCCGTATAAAGAATCGGTTATTCCACATTTGGACAAACTTTCAAGGACTGCACGCGAAATAGGAGCTGTGAATACCGTAAAGAAGTTAGCAGACGGCCGATTGAAAGGCTACAATACCGATTGGTACGGATTCCGCAAAGCGTTAAAGCCACTTTTGAAACCTCATCACGAGTCGGCGCTTATACTGGGTACCGGAGGCGCTTCGAAAGCAGTC
>JADMKR010000119.1:0-6657 GCA_015478765.1 Flavobacterium sp. | reverse complement strand
AGCAGTCGCATACGCACTGCGTGAGATGGGCATCACTTTTCAGCAAGTATCCCGAAAATCGTCTGAAGATGCGATTTCATACGATGAACTTACTTCATCGGTTTTCGATAAGTTTCATATTGTGATCAACTGCACGCCGCTGGGTTCATCGGGTCATATTTCTGCATCGCCTGATATTCCGTATCACTATTTTACAAGTCGCCATCTTGCTTTCGACCTCATTTACAATCCGCCGCAATCTGAATTTCTGAAAAAAGCATCTGAGAAAGGTGCGGCGATCTCAAACGGCTTCTCGATGTTGGAATGGCAGGCCGAAAAAGCCTGGAAAATCTGGAATCGATAGAACCGGACGTATGTTAGCTAAAGTTACGTTTTCACCTCTTTGAAGATGCTTAAAAACAGGCAATTGTTTTGTATTTCAGTGCGCCTTTAGTATCTTACGCCTTCAAATTTAGAAACCTTACACATTTATTAAAATGTCAGAAGAAAAGAATGATAACCTGCCCAATCAGAAGGAAATGGCAGATGGAAGCCTAGATTACACAACTCCGGAAATATCTGAAACCGAAGGTCAGCCTGTGTTGGTCGATGAATTACTTCAAAGTGAAGTGTTGCCAGCTGGTGAAGTGCCTGAAACCGAGACGGATTCGCCGGACATCGTAGCTCCTGGAATCGAGGACATCGGTTCAGAAAAAGCTTCCGAGGAAGAAAGCGGGAATATAATTTCATTGACACCCGAGCAACTGGCCGATGACACGCTAATTATCGAAGACAATTCGGAGCTGATCAAAGACGAGGCGATGGATTCAATCGCAGATGCCAATGCCGAGGAAAGTGAAGATGAAACACTGAAAGACCGCCACGACATCCCGATGCTCGATTATGACAGCATGGACATGGAAACACTTGTCGAGGAACTCGCAAAATTGGTCATTGTCGAAAAAGTGATGTCGGTTAAGGAGCATGTCGAGAACATACGCCACGCATTCTTTTCAAAATACAATCAGCTGCTGGAAGACAAACGGGAAGAATTTGCATCGGAAAATCCTGATACTACCGAAGAATTTCAATTTCAGTTTCCCTTGAAAATGACTTTCGACAACTTATATCACCAATATAAGGATCGGAAGAACGCCCATTTTAAAAGTCTGCAGACCAACTTGCAAACCAATCTTGAAAACAGGCTGGCGATCGTTGAAGAACTGAAAGACCTGATCAATCCGTCGGAAAATATAAAAGACACATTAAAGCATTTCAATGAGTTGCGTGACCGCTGGAAACATGCCGGCCCGATTCCGAAGGATAAGTATAACCATGTATGGAATAACTATCACTTCCATGTCGAGAATTTTTATGATTATCTTCATTTAGACCGCGAAGCACGTGATATTGACTTCAAGCACAATCTCGAACAGAAACAAAAGATCATCGCACGTGTGGAAGAACTCGTGAACGAACCCGATGTGAATAAAGCTTTTCGGGAATTACAGGATTTGCACCGAATCTGGAAAGAAGACATCGGACCTGTATCTCGCGAACATCGCGAGGAAATTTGGAACCGATTCAGCGAACTGACCCGCCAGATGCACGATAAACGTGAAGTTCTCTTCGGACAGTTACGTGCCAGAGAACAACAGAATCTGGAGCGAAAAAATGAAATAATCAGCCAATTACAGGCAATTGCAGCCGAACCTATAACTGCCCATTCACAATGGCAGGCGCAGATTACCAAAATTGAGGCCTTGCGAAGCGAATTTTTCGCCACCGGTAAAGTTCCGTCGGATGTAAATGAGCAAACCTGGACCGCCTTTAAAGACGCAGTACGCAATTTCAATGCGGCAAAAAACTCCTTCTATAAAGATATCAAACGCGACCAACAGGATAATTTGAACAAAAAGATGGCATTGGTGGCCAAAGCCAAAGAGCTTCAGGAAAGCGATGATTTTGCGGCGACAACTCCCGTAATGAAGCAGATCCAGGATGAATGGAAGCAAATTGGCCATGTTCCACGCAAATATTCGGATAAAATCTGGAAGGAATTCAAGGATGCCTGCAATCACTATTTTGAAAAGCTAAAAGCGCAGCGATCTGAGGCCAGCGATGAAGAAACGCAGGCATACGATAATAAGAAAGCCTATTTGGAAACTCTTCGCAGTTTTGAAATGACAGGCGATCACAAAACCGATCTTGATGCGATAAAAGCACATATCGAAACCTGGAAAAGCTACGGCAAAGTGCCATTTCCGAAGCGCCACATTGAAGGAAAGTTCAATAAGGTCCTGGATGCGCTGTTTGAAAAACTGAGTCTTAGTAAAAAAGAAACCGAGATGGTTCGTTTCGCCAACCGAATCGATCAGATAGCGGGCAGCGATGACAGCCGCCGACTCGAAAATGAGAAAATCTTTCTTCAGCGAAAAATCGAAGAAATTCAAGGCGAAATTTTCCAATTGGAAAACAACATCCAGTTTTTCTCGAACACCAAGAATGCAAAGAAAGAAAATTCAATTGTTCTTGAAGTCAGGAAGAACATCGAAAAGCATAAAGAAGAACTTCAGATTCTCCGCGAAAAGTTGAAACAAGTGCGGAATATCAAACAAGAGTAGCAGGCAGTTGCCACACTTAATGTCCTTGCCAATTAATCTCGGTAAGGACATTTTTTTATGCGCTATAAATCCTAACCACTAACTCCTAACCACTAATTCCTAACCACTAATTCCTCACTCCTCACCTACACTCCGGCACCGCCTGCACCATCAAGCTCATCTCCGAGGGTGAAACGAACGGAATCGCAAGCCCAAGTCCGCGGCAAATAAACAATATACCAATTACAGTCGCAGCGATCGGCACAATCTTCCTGAACGTATTGCGCATGGGCGACGAAACCAGGTTATGCATGTAAACTACTGCGCTCATTAGCGGAATAGTACCAAGTCCGAATACCATCATGTACAAAGCGCCGCCTCCGGCCGTTTGCATCGACAACGCGCCGAACAACGCCGCATAAACCATAGCACAGGGAAGCAGTCCGTTGAGGAATCCGATAAGGAACAACGAACCGAAAGATTTCTTTTTGAAATGTTTGCCGAGACCACTTTTAACTGTGGCAACCGCCTTATAGATCGGCCCCGACGAGGTATAACCAGCAACTATTTTCGTAGGAAGCAGTACAATAATCAGTATCGCAATACCGGTGAATATTGACAAATCCTGCTGCATACCTGCCAATGCCAGTCCGCGGCCGAAAAAACCAAACAGCAATCCTATCAATCCGTACGACAGAAGCCGGCCCATATGATAAGTCATAATCTGAACAGCCTTCAGCGCGGGTCGGTCATGCGATACCGGGAGCATAAACGCTATCGGTCCGCACATGCCCATGCAGTGCAGCGAACTCACCAATCCGAAAAAAAGCGCTGTATAAAGCATGGTACGAATTACATTTCGAGATAAATCTCCTTTTTCATTTTATGCATTTTGCCCTCCTGTTCCCAGGTCAGCGTCACTTCCCAAACACCGCCGGCAAGCGTCGATTTCGGAATTGTAAGTGTCTTTTGACCGGCGTCAAAAACTTTTTCAAAATCCAGTTTTTTATTGGATGGTCGATAAAAAATTGCTTTGGCCGCTGTTATAGCAACTGCATCGGGAAATGTGATTTTGATGTCATCGCCTTCGGTGCCTACAATTGGTTTCACTGTCATATCGGCGACATTCTGCATCTTGACCATCTCATCGCTGAAAAGGGCGTCGACTTTGTAATATTCTTCCACAACCAGATCGTTGTCATATTTCGAATCCGACTGGACCTTTATCACAAAGTACAGTATGAAACTCATAAAACAAAAAATTGCGATCACTATCGAATGTCCCCAGTTCAATTTCATATTAATTCGTTTTGAGCCAATGGCTTGGGCTTGTTTATTATCCATTTTCCTGCTGTTGCTGCAATCTCCCTACGGGAGGATTTTCGCGCCATCAGGGCTGGTTTACCATTCATTTTTAGTTCAGCCAGGGCTAGTTGAAACTACGCGGACCTAAGAAATTGGTGGTCGTAGTTTCCAGTAATTCGTCGCCGCTGTAAATGCCCAGCTGAAGTTTTGTCTTTTCACTTTCCAGTGCGTGTTCCTCAATTTTTATAAAAATCGTACCCTGAGATATGCCTTCCTGTGGCAGCGAAAACTCGGCTTTGCCAACATTCGAAACATCTCCATCGTGCGATATCAGCTTAAAGGTAACATCTTCAAAATCGGTTGATGTTTTGTTGACGATTTTATAGGTGTACACATTGGTAATCGACGAACCTTCATGGCGGAACAATTCGCCGGGGAGCCGGAGTACCAATGCCTCGACATCATTTCGCAAAAACAACATCCCGATGAAAATTCCGGTCAGGATAATCAGCACAGCCGAATACCCTTTCATCCGGGCGGTAAATTTGAACGGCTCTTTCTTTTCAATTTCATCTTCGGTCGCATATCGTATCAGCCCCGGTGGATATCCGATGCTGGTCATAATCGTATTGCACTCATCGATGCAGGCTGTACAATTGATGCATTCGAGCTGGGTTCCGTTACGGATATCGATTCCGGTTGGGCAAACACTCACGCATTGATGACAGTCGATGCAGTCACCTTTACCGGTTGCCGGCCTGTCTTCCTTTTTATTGAATTTGGCACGACCGGCGGTTTTTTCACCCCGAACAAAATCGTATGCGACATTGATCGATTTATTGTCCAGCAAAACGCCTTGCAACCGGCCATACGGACAGACGATAATGCAAACCTGTTCGCGGAACGAAACAAATACGTAATAGAATACACATGTAAATATCAACAAAGCGATGAAATTGCCGGTTTCAACCAGCGGTCCGCGAGCGATCATTTGGAAAAGCGCGTCACTTCCGATTACGTACGCAAGAAAGATATTGGCAATAAAGAACGAAAGAATAAAAAATATCGACCATTTAAAGATGCGCTTCCGGAGTTTCTCGGCATTCCAGGGTTGTTTATCAAGACGCATCTGGCTGCCGCGATCGCCGTCAATCCAATATTCTATGCGGCGAAAAACCATTTCGAGGAAAATCGTCTGCGGACAAATCCATCCGCAGAAAATCCGACCGAAAACCACCGTAAAGAAAATCACGAATACAACCGCCACGAGCATCGACAAAACGAACAGATACAGATCCTGGGGCCAAAATGGAAATCCGAAAATATTGAAACGCCGCTCAAGAACATTGAACATCATGAACTGATTGCCGTTGACTTTGATAAACGGGTTCGCAACCAATATCGCCAAAAGAACGTAACTGACAATTTTCCGGTACTCATACAGTTTTCCGGAAGGTTTTTTGGGAAACACGAACTTGCGTTTTCCGCTGTCATCGATAGTACCGATGGAATCGCGAAAGGCTTCGTCGTGGAGATTAGTAGGCATTATTTTTATTTATTTTCAGCAATTATTTCAGGAACATACACATCGCCTTCAGCCTCCTTGGCATCGGGTGGATTGCCGCCTTGCAGCGTCAGGACGTAACTGGCAACCTGTTGCATTTCCGATGGTTTCAAGGTTCCTTTCCAGGAAACCATTCCCTTGCCATCGCGGCCGCCATTGTTGATGGTTTGGAACACATTTTTGATTCCGCCACCCAGGATCCAGTGGTCATCTGTAAGGTTTGGCCCAATCGCACCGCCACCATCGGGACGGTGACAGGCGGCGCAATACATAAGGTACACCTCTTTTCCTTTTGCCAGCGAAGCGTCGTCGGTTAAGGCCACTACAGTTTTTTCATCGATCAGATCCAATGCGGTTTTTTTGTATTCTTCGACTTCTATTTTAGCCTGTGCCATTTCGGCCTGAAACTCATCCTCCTGGGTGTTGCCATCCATCAATTCATAATGAACCATATAGACTGCGGCAAATACAATCGTCGCATAGAACGAATACACCCACCAGGGCGGAAGATTATTGTCGAGTTCGCGGATCCCATCGTAATCGTGATCGAGAAGAATGGCATGTTCGCTGGCCAACGGTTGTGTATTGGTCAGTTTTTGCATCATTTTCTGATACCACTCTCGTTGTTTGATGGGCACATACCGTTTATTTTGAACGGCAACTTTCTGTTCGTCGGATAAAAGCTGGTATGAAATATTTCCTATTGCCGCCCATATCATTTCAATTGCGATCAAAATAAACAGCGCCAGGGTCAGAAACAACAGCGTGATTGGATACTTTATAAATGCCGGCTGATCACCCGAGTCGACAACCAGTTCGATGCCGGCCATAATGGCAAAAAAGAATACCAAAACGCGTAAAAACGCAGGAAAGTGAGTTTTCATAATGTCTGATTTTCAGTGGTGTCGTCAAGCGGAATTTGGCTCAGTTCGATGATTGCCTCTTTTTTATAAGTGGCGACCCAAATGCCCAGGGCCACGAAGAACAGAAAGAATATCAACAGCGACAGGATTGGATAGATCTCGACTCCGGCTATCGTTTCCATATTATGTTTAATTTGCTCGAACATGCTACTATTATTTGATGGTTTGCTTTACTTTGATATCGGTGCCAAGACGTTGAATGTAGGCGATCATGGCGATGATTTCGCGTTCGTACATCGGCACAAATTTTTCACCTTTGGCCTCGGCCGCTTTGCGACTGCTT
>JADMKR010000118.1:3285-25669 GCA_015478765.1 Flavobacterium sp. | reverse complement strand
GCTTACGGCGCTCGATCTCACTTATACCGCTTCCGGTCGTAGTGTCGGGTTGCAGACCTTCGGTTCCATTTTCATTTTTATTGTCAACTTCTGTTTTAGTTTGAAACTTTTCCATAATTTAAGATTTTATGCCACGGATGAATCCGGACCTTTGTGCGCTTCACTTATAGATATCAAAGGGGTTTGATGATCTTGTTCGGAACGGATTATTTCGACCACATTTTTATACGCTTCACTCAAAATCACGATATAATCTCCTTCCGAAGCCATTTGAAGCACATGCTGGACCGCTGCAAGCTCGTCTTCTATAATTTCGTACGTTACTTTTTTATCAGTTGTATTTAAACCGTCAAGCAAAAGTTTGGTGATCCGTTCTGAAGAACTGCCACGAAGGTCGTTGTCGAAGCGAATGATCACATGATCGAACATGCGTTGCGATATTGCCGCACATTCCTTAATATCTTCATCTCGGCGGTCACCGATTCCTGTGATGATGCCGATTTTTCTTTTCGCATCTATATTCTTGACAAAGTCCTCGATGGCCAAGTAGCCATGCGGATTATGCGCGTAGTCGACAAGCACTTCAAATTTTTCAAATCTGAATGTATTGAGACGGCCGGGTGTTTGTTCGAATCCCGGTTCAAAAGTTTGTAATGTCTCGATGATCCTTCCGGTACAGAATCCATGGAGGAATCCTGCAAGTGCAACCGACAACGCATTGGCAATCATGAATTTACACTTGCCACCGTGTGTCAGCGGAATCGTTTCGACATGCGCTATTCGATGTAAACCGTCCGCGTCGGCTATTGAAATGAATCCGTTTTCAAAAACCGCCACCGGCCTGTTGGCTTCGCGATGATTCTTGATTACTTCATTCTCCTGATCCAAACTGAAGTAGGCAACATTGCAATCAAGTTCTTTCCCTATCCGTACACACTGTTCGTCATCTGCATTCAGGATCGCCCAACCGTCTTTTTTGACGCTGCGAACAACCACGGCTTTTACGTTTGCTAAATCCTCTAAAGTATTGATATCTTTCAGTCCCAAATGATCTTCCTTTACATTAGTCAGGATGGCTATATCACATTGATCAAAACTAAGACCTGATCGCAAAAGTCCGCCGCGAGCCGTTTCCAGTACTGCGATATCAATTGTTGGATCGGCTAGAACTGTAGCTGCGCTTACGGGACCTGTGGTGTCGCCGGTTTTTAGAAGATAATCGCCGATATAAATTCCATCGGTTGTGGTATAACCGACTTTGCATCCATTATTTTTTGCAAGCTGCGCCATTACCCGCGTTGTGGTCGTTTTTCCATTGGTGCCCGTTATGGCTATAATCGGAATCCGCGAAGGTTTCCCTGGCGGATACAACATGTCGACAACTGCGGCAGCTACATTGCGAGGTTGACCTTCCGACGGTTGCAGATGCATCCTAAAACCCGGTGCCGCATTGACTTCCAGTACTACTCCACCGTTATCTTTTATGGCTTCGCCCAATGAGGGAGCCATAAGATCAATTCCGCAAATGTCAAGATTAATCACTCTTGAAAGCCTTTCGGCCATAAAAATATTCTCGGGATGTACTTCATCTGTTATATCGATAGCGGTTCCACCAGTACTGAGATTAGCAGTGGATTTCAAAAAGATCACGTCTCCGTTTTCAGGTATGCTATCCAATGTTAAACCTGATTGTTCTAAAAGATTCATGGTGTCCTGATCGATTTTGATTTGGGTCAGCACATTTTGATGTCCTTCTCCCCTTTTGGGATCGGAATTTACAATGTCGATCAATTCCTGGATATTTGAAATTCCGTCGCCTATTACATGAGCCGGAATCCGTTTAGCTGCGGCTACAAACTTATGATCGATTACCAGCATCCGGAAATCAAAGCCTGAGACATACTTTTCAACCAAAGCATATCGGCCATATTCCAACGCTAATGCTAATGCTTCCCGGGCTGAACTCCATGAAGTGATCTTGATGGTGGCACCCCGGCCCTGATTGCCTTTCAACGGTTTAATAACTATGGGATAACCGGTACGTTCGATTACGCTCTTCAAATCGGCGTCATTTGCACAAACACCGCCCGAGGGCACCGGAATCATAGCTTTTGCAAGCAGCTTTTTGGTCAGATCTTTATCACCGGCTGTGTCCACGGCCAATGCACTTGTATTGCACCCGATGGTGGCTCTGAAGCTCATTTGATTGGCGCCGTAACCTAATTGGATCGTCGAACTATTATCGGTGCGCGTCCACGGGATTCCCCTTCGTACTGCTTCGTCAACGATGCTTTTGGTACTTGGCCCGAGGCTGTATCTGTTTTTTAATCGGACAAGCTCTACAATATCCGAATCAATGTCATAATACTCACTTTTTATTAATGATTCCGCGATCCTGAAAGCCGCATCGGCTGCATATAATCCCGCTTCTTCAACTTGGTAGGCGAACACCATATTGTAAACACCGGGTATGCCGGTACCACGTGTGCGGCCGTACCCGGTTTCCATACCGGCCATCGTCTGAATTTCAAGCGCAATATGTTCGATTACATGTCCCATCCATGTACCGCGTTCGATTCGGGTCAGAAAACCGCCACGAACCATTTCCGAACATTCGTGCTCGATAAGACCTGGCAGTAGAACTTCAATCCGCTCGCGAAAGCCCGGAATTTTATCGGTTGGAAAATCTTCCATCTCTTCGAGATCGAGCCTCACCTGAATTAATTTCTTTCGGTAATTGCTCCAGATATTAGGACCCCGAAGCACTTGTTTGCTTAGTAATTTCATATTTGTTGGTTTTGCATTAGGCGCAGCCTCAAACGACTGATTAGTCATTTAGTCAAATTTCACCTTTACAGAACGAAATATTTTACAGGATTTGAAAAAATAATTGTATTATCAACAGCATGTGATCGTATAAATATTCGAGTTAAATTTATACGCGTGTGAATTAGCAACGCATTATCTTAGTGAAGTAAATCTGAAAATATGACTATTAAAGGAAAACTCATTATCATCGGAGGGGCTGAAAACAGAGGAGAATCAAGTTTGAATAACGACCAGGAATTTGAAAATTTTATTGAAAACGGCATTTTAGCACGCATCGTCTCCGAATCCAAACATGGAAAAAATTCCAAAATTGAAATAGTGACAACTGCTTCCGGCGTTCCGGAAGAAGTTGGCGCCGACTATGTCAAGGCTTTCCGAAAACTGGACACCACTAACTGTAAAGTCATGAATATTGGCACTCGGGAGGAAGCCGCCGCCGCCGCTATCGTAAAGCGCATTCAGCAATGCGATGTCCTTTTTTTTACAGGCGGTGATCAACTACGGCTGACTTCTATACTGGGTGGTACTCCATTTTATGACGCCATGTTGGAAAAACTACGATCGGATTCGAAATTTATTTATGCGGGGACATCTGCAGGCGCTGCGGCAGCATCCGAATCAATGATAGAATCGGGTAAAGGAACCGAAGCATTTTTAAAAGGTGAAGTAACCACAACAACCGGCTTCGGACTCATAGAGAATGTCGTTTTCGATACCCATTTTATTCAACGGGGTCGCATCGGCCGATTGTTCCAGTTGATTGCCTCAAATCCGAAGATATTGGGAATCGGCCTTGAAGAAAACGCCGGATTGCTTATCACTAAAAATAATACGCACATGGAAGCAATCGGGCCTGGTCCGGCTGTAATCGTCGACGGACGCACTATTCGGAATACCAACCTTTTGGAAATCAGGGATTCTGCACCGATATCTATCGACAGGCTGACTTTGCATGTGATGAGCAAGACCGATGTTTTCGATTTACATGAACGCCAGTTAACGCTAATCACGTCGGAAGAATTCAAACTTTAATTGGGAGTAAACATAACCGTCACAGGTACGTGATCTGAAATTTTACGGGCGGCTTCCATCGAATCAAAACTCTTATAAAAATCGATAATTCCGGCTGAATGTATCTTGAAAGTCTTGGGAAGCCAAATATTGTCATATTCTGATGCCAGGCACTCAAAACCGCTACACTTCATTTTTAAGGTCGTCTTTTGGTTGGCCAGTACAGGTTGGTAACCCACTTTTCGCAAAGGATTAAACACGGTATGCGACTGCGGGCAGTTGAAATCCCCTAAAAACAATAAGGTTTGAGTTGGGTATTTAGCAGGTAGAAACCGCAGATATTTAATTTCAGTCTCTGGTTGCTTTTTCTTCGGAACTGCGTGAAATGATACCACGGTAAATTGTTTATTCCGATATGAAAAAGTCATTAAATAGGGTTCGCGTATAATCACGTCTGAATAGTTTTGGTCAAGCCATGCCTTCCCTATTTTTCGCACACTGGATGGCTTCCAAAGAAAGGCGTATCGTTCGCTTCCCGCGCTGGTACTGGTAGGTCCGCTGACCGAATATTCCCATTTAGTGCCGGTTCTGTTCAATTGCTCGGCCAAGCGGGCAACCGACTGCGCTCCTCCAGAACCTCGGACAATCTCCTGCAGTGCCCAATGTCGGCGTCTTTTACCGTTTGAGCCATATACGCAATAATGGAATCGGATTTAGAACTTCCCAAATTTTGTACATTCCAGGATATCAGCCGCACTTGGGCAAATCCGGCAGAATAGAAAAACAGTAAAAGAATTAGTAAACGCATGTGGCCAAATATAGTTTTACAGTGTAAATAATACAAGAGATATTTATTGACGAACAAAAGAAACTAATACCAAATTCCTACCTTGAAGTAATAAAAATCCTGAAATGTTTAGAATATCAATTTTAGTATTCCTGTTATTGCTGTCGTTCGGATGTTCGAAAATTCGCAAAGTCACCGATGAGATCACCAAACCATCGGCCAGGCAAGTCTATTCGAGAGAATTTGACAAGAATGATCGCGACTTTTCTCAATGGACCCGAGCATATGAGATTGCGCTGTCCGACAGTATCCTGGTAACGGCGCCCTATGTGGAAAGAAGTTTTGTAACATCGCAAAGCAAAAATGTCCATTCGTATAATCTGATGATGTCGGAAGGCGAAATTCTAACTGTATCGGTTAAACCTGATTCACTGAATGTTTTTATCGATATAGTTGATGTTATTGGCACGTCACCAACAGTATTGAATTCGAACGAGCCTGATACCGCCCAACTGGATCACGTCATATCCGAAACCGGTCGCTACAAAGTCATCGTCCAGCCAGAGATGGCATTTGCAGGTTTAATGACTATACTAATTCAGAAATCACCATTGTTCTCGGCACCGGTGAGCGGTAAAGGAAACTCGGCCATCCAAAGCTTTTGGGGTTACGAACGCGATGGCGGAACCCGGAGTCATGAAGGCGTAGACATATTTGCGCCCCGTGGTACGCCGGTTGTCGCGGTCACCGGTATTACTCACAATACCGTGACCGCGGACTCGGAGGTAAACAAGTGTGGCTGCGTATAAGTAAGCTTGGTTATTCGTTATATTATGCGCACCTCGACAGTATCGCTTCGTCGATGGGACAACGTGTGGAAGTTGGCGATACGTTGGGATTTGTCGGCTCTACCGGGAATGCAGCAGGTGGAAGACCGCACCTTCATTTTGGTATATATACGGGATACCGCGGTGCGGTCGACCCATTGCCTTTTATTCTCCAAACAGAGCAAGTTGATCCGGGTAAATATGCACTGCATTTTAAAAAATCGGACATAATTTTAAAATCGACCGGAAATTTGAGGATCGGACCGGGAACTTCCTATGCAATAATTGGCAACGTTAATAAAGGCGAACGATTATCATTTCTCGGTCAAAATAATGACTGGCTGCATATTGCCACGCACGCCGGATTAAAAGCGTTTGTTCACAAAAGCCTGATAGAATCGAAATAAAAAACCCGACGAGACGCCGGGTTAATAATTCAGTTATAGCTAGACTGATTTTTTATTCTGCTTTCAGTGTATCAGTAGCCGTAGTTGTCAGTTCTTCTTCTGTGGTTACCGTGACTTCGGTTGTTTCTGTTTCCATTTCGTCGTTATTATTGTCCTTACAAGATGTAAAAACAGCAAACGATACTATCGACGCTATGATCCCGTTTCTTACTAACTTTTTCATGATTTTGTTTTTTATGTTTGGTCAAATCTACACCCATAAAAGAGTAATTCGGTTATAAGTTTATCAAATAGTATTGTAAAATTACGGTTCTGCAAACAAACGCTTCGACATCAGTGTCCGCAGCGCTGCAAAACTTTCGGCCGCAGGAACCGTTTCCGATATTGGAAATTTTCGCAGCCCGAAATGCACGATGGGAAATCCGCCGGCCAGCGCCGCCTGAACACCCGCTTCACTGTCGTCTATTACCAGGCAATTGTTACTTGGAAACCCCATTTCTCGGGCGGCAAACTCAAAGAGGTCGGGCTCTGGCTTAAATTTGCCGATCTGGTACGCACTGAATATATTGGAGTCGAAATACTGCGCCAGGCCGCTTTTTTTCAACGTGACTGCCATTTTCTGGAGCGGACCATTGGAAGCAACACAGTATGGAACAGTGAGGTTTTTTAAAAAATCAACGGCACCGGGCATTGGTTCTACCATCTGCTCAAACAGTTGAAAACTATACTGCCGGTACTCCGCTTCAAAATTGGCCGGCAATTGGTTTCCTATGGATTTCTCTATGAAGTCAAATTGCCTTTTTAATGACCATCCGACGAAAGTATCCATTGCCCGGGAAAACGGCATAGTAAAACCAGTCGGTTTCGCAAGATCAAGAAGTGCCTTGATTCCTAAGGGTTCGCTGTCGACCAATACGCCGTCACAGTCGAATATGATACATTTGGGTTCGAACAATACAACAGTTGATATAGTGCACAGTGCATTATGCAGTGCCTTGGTTCAGATAATTATTGATTTCATCTTCGATTCGCCCGCAACTCACCAGCCAGGGTTTTTTATCTATCGTGACAAAAATCATATCGCCATCGATACTATAGCTGCCGCTGAATCCGCCCACAGGCGTATTGCCGCTGAAAACTCCGCCTAGGGCATCTCCGTTAAATTCTCCGTTGGTTTTTCGCATAGCGTCTTCGAGTTGTGCGACAAGAAGTTCTTTTGGTTGTGGATAATGTATTGTAAACTGACAGCTCATAAGTAGATTTTTATATATTGTTTAATAGCTAAATTTAGAAAAAAAATCGGCCACCTTTCCTATTTATCGCAAGATTTTTATGCAGTTGTAAACATGAATTTCGATGCTGGATTTCTGTTAATATTTATGAAAGACCCACTCTATAACGGAGCTTAGTTTCTTATTTTTACCAAAAACAGAAACCATACACCAAAAAAATTGCACTACATGATCACTACTAATTTTAATCGTTTCGGAATATTTATTCTGATGATCTTTGCCCTTGCTTCGTGTAAATCGGATAAAAAAATAGAAAAGGAATTGAAATCCGACAAGTTCGCGGTCGACAGTACCAAACTGGAAGGGTTTTTCGCCCAACACCCCGATTTTAAAGACTACAAAGACGAATTGTACGCACTCTATTCCAAGCACGATAACCGGCTGGTTTGGTTTGACACCGATGGGCGGAATGAATTTGCCGAAGTTTTATATGACAAAGCCCGAAAACTTGGTTCCGAAGGTGTCACCGGAAAATTGCCTTATTCCGATAAGTATGAATCGATGTTTGCTTCCCGTGGCAATAAGCCTAATTTAGAGAATGACATCCTGATCAGTTCGATGTATTTCTATTATGCCGACAAAGTGTATAAAGGGATCGATCCTCAAAAAAGCAAGGACATGGGTTGGTATCTTCCAAGACCAAAAAAGTCGCTGGTCGATTATCTCGACGAACTCATGAAAGATGAGGATTTGATCAATAAAGACGAAACTGCGCTTTATCCGATGTATTATAATTTGCGTACAGCTTTGCATCGATACAGAAAAATTCGTGATTCTGGAGGCTGGGGAACGATAACACTTCCCGAAGGCACGAAAGTGATCAACCCTGGCGACGATATGCCGGCAGTAGCCCAACTTCGGAAAAGACTCTACATTTCCGGCGATCTAAAATCCGATAACGGAAGTACAAAATACGATGACAATCTTGTCGATGCGGTCAAATTATGGCAGAAAAATCACAGTGTTACTACCGACGGCATCGTAGGGCCTGTAGTAATCGACGATTTGAACATTCCTGTTGAAATGCGAATAAAGACCATTCTTGTGAATATGGAACGTTGCCGCTGGATTTCGCCCGATTTAGTGAAAAACGAAGAGTATATCATGGTGAATATTCCATCGTATAAAATGCAGTATATCGAAGATGGGAAAACAACGCTGGAATCACGGGTTGTTGTTGGAAAAGAACTGAATAAAACCGTCATTTTCAGCGGCAAAATCAGCTATCTTGTCTTCAGTCCCTATTGGAATGTACCAAATAGCATTTTGCAGGAAGAGATTCTGCCGGCTATTGAAAGAGATCCGAATTATCTGGAGAAACACAATATGGAATGGCATGATGAGCGTGTAAGGCAGCGTCCCGGAAATAATAATTCACTCGGACTCGTAAAGTTTATGTTCCCGAATTCAAACAATATCTACTTACATGACACGCCGGCTAAAAGTTTGTTCCAAAAAGATGACCGCGCATTGAGCCACGGCTGTGTCAGGGTTGAAAAAGCACGCGAATTGGCAATAAAACTGCTTGAAGACGAAAAAAACTGGGGTCCGGATAAGATCGATGCAGCAATGCGCGCCGGTACCGAGACAAGTCATCCATTGAATCAGAAAGTTCCTGTATACCTTGCCTATTTCACCGCTCTGGCCGACGACAACGGTCAGGTCAGTTTTTACGACGATGTTTACTCACGTGACGAGCGCCTGGCAAGGCAACTTTATAACGAATAATACACATCTCATGGGTAGAAACAATGATCGAAATATTAAAAAGCACAACGATGATCTGAATCGTGAGAGAAAGAAAATCACGAACCAGAAATTAGCCCGGTCTAAAAAGCTTGCAGAGATCACCCGTAAATACATTTCAGATAAAGACCGAAAAGAAGATTCTTAAACACAAGGCCGCTGCAAAGCGGTCTTTTTTACATCAGTTTTATAATGAAAATTGCACTTCCACCAATCATTGATGCCGGCAGAGTTATTCTGATTCTGGGAACTATGCCCGGTGAAAAGTCGATTGCTTCACAACAATATTACGCTAATCGTGGCAACCAGTTCTGGCGGCTACTGTTCGCGGTTTTTGACGAACCTTTTTCTGTCAATTACGATGAGCGATTGAAATTCCTGCAGCGCAACCGCATCGGATTATGGAATGTCCTTGAAAAATGCAATCGGGAAGGAAGTAGTGACAATAAGATAAAAAACGAGCATCCTAATGATCTGCCGTCCTTCTTTGAACGATGGCCTAACATAACGCATGTTTATTTTGAAAGCATGGCGGCTGCCAAATTCTACGCAAAATATTTTGAAAAGTCCGAGTCAATGACTTATAACGTACTTCCATCCACCAGTGGCCAATATGCGGTAAAGAACTTCGAACAGAAATTAGCGGAATGGAAAACATTGCAAAACCACTAAATTCACTCCGTAAAAGTCGCCAGGAAGTTTAACATTCCTACAATCATTTCCCGAGCCTTATTCTTCGGAAAAGACTGCTCCTAATCGAACGGATTTTAGTATTTTTATGCTTTAAATTACCATGAAAAACAGTATCGCACTTCGCATTGCCGATTTTTTGAAAACCTTCCCGCCTTTCACTTCGATTGCCGATGAAGATTTGCTCGAAATAGTGGCCGATATCAAAGTGGTTACTTTAGAAAAGAATGAATCTCTGTTTCAGATTAACGACTCGTTGCATGACAGCTTTTACGTTGTCGCATCCGGATTCATCAACCTTTCCGTGATCTCAGATGCCGAAGAAACCTTGTTAAATAAATGTTCGCCCGGCGACCTTTTTGGCTTACGCCCTTTTTTCGCCAAGAACAATTATTTGATGACAGCAAAATCACGCGATGAAAGCGTAGTGTATGCGATCCCGATCGATACATTCCGCCCATATGTTGCAAAATATACTGAAGTCCTGAATTTCCTGCTGGAAAGTTTTGCGACCAATACCCACAATCCTGGCGATTTCGGTAAAAGAAGCAACAGCGATAATGTAGTATATTCCAACCAGCAATCGGAAATTCAGTACTTTCAAACGCTTTCGTATAGCAAAGCGCCTCTACTTACTTATTCAGGCGCGATGGTAAAGGACGTTGCGCAGATAATGACCGACAGCATGCTGGATTACGCCATCGTCGCCAAAGATAATTTGCCGGTGGGAATCATTACCGACGCCGACCTGCGCACCAAGATTGCCACTGGCCGCTACCCTATTACTATCGCCACCGATAAAATCATGTCGGCACCCGTAATCACTGTTCCCGAAAATGTGTCGCTTGCAGAGGCGCAATTGCTGATCCTGAAATATAATGTGAGCCATTTGTGCGTTACAGCAGACGGTTCGGATAATTCAGCCATACGCGGACTCATACGCGAGCACGATCTGATTGTGGCGCAGGCAAATAACCCCGGCGTTCTCATCAAGGAGATCAAACGTTCCCAACAGGCAAAAGACCTGAAACAGGTGCGGGACAAACTTACCGAACTGATTCGGACTTCAATCACCAAAAATATTCCACTCCAACACATAGCGAATATTGCCAGCGAAATAAACCTTGCGCTGATCCGCCGATCGATTGAAATGGCGATCTTGAGCCTAGGCTCGCCACCGGCACGGTTTGCCTGGTTGAGTATCGGTAGTCAGGGTCGGAAAGAACAGTTATTATTCACCGACCAGGACAGCATGTTGATATTTGAGGATGTTGCTCCTGAAAAGTATCGGGACGTGAAGGATTACTTCGTAAAATTGGCAAAACGCGTGGTTGGTACGCTGCAGCAGGCCGGCTATCCACCGTGTCCCTATGGCCACACATCAAGTAATTTACAATGGTGTAAATCGCTGAGTGAATGGCGGGAGCAATATGTCAACTGGATTAAAACTCCCGGTAAAAAAGACGATGAGATCAGCAGTATTTTTTTCGATTACGAAATTGTGTATGGCGATCCGAAACTGGAAGAGTCGATTACCAACCTGATATTCGACGATATGTCAAAAAACTTATCCTTATTTGATTTCCTTGGAAATGATGCGCTGAAAAAAGCATCACCTGTCACGTTTTTCAAAAAATTCAATGTAGAGGAAGAGGGCGAGTTTAAAGATATGTTCGATATAAAAACAAAAGCGATAATGCCGCTTGTAGACGGCGCCCGGCTGTTCACGCTCAGCCTTGATATTCGGGGCATCAACAATACATGGTTGCGATTCAAACAATTGGCAATGGCCGATCCGAAACATGCGGAAATTTACCTGAATTGCGCCGAAGCGTTTATGGTACTTTCCAAATTCCGGACGATCGAAGGATTGAAAAATGACAGCACCGGACAGTTCATCAATCCGCAGGAATTGTCAAAAGTCGATAAAGAAAAATTGAAGAACGCGTTCGAACCCATGAAAGGTCTTGAAGAGTTAATCAAAGATCGCTTTCGCCTAACACAATTTTCATAAAATGTTTGATTGGCTAAAAAATATTAACAAGGACTATCCTGAATTCTGGAAAGACTACCTCTCAAAGTTCGACGCAAAACCACAGCGCGTCGTGGTCTTTACTACCCACGTCTCCGGTCACAATCCGGTGAAAGACGTGATTTTCTCTTTTGGCGCCATAGCCATCGTAAATGATAAAATTATCTTGGGCGATACATTTGAAACTGTAATCGTACAGTACAAATACTTACACGATAACGGTTTGCCTAACGACTTCCTTGCCAAGAGTACATTGGAGAAACGAACCGAAAGCCAAGCTCTCGAAGCACTGGTGAATTATATAGGAAATTCTACCTTAGTTGGCTACAAAACGCACCTGGATGTCGACATGATCAACGTTGCGCTTGAAAAGATTTTTTGTGGCCGATTGCGCAATGAAGCATTGGACGTTGAGTTGATGCATCGGAAAATGAACGACTGGAATGAAAAAACCGGTTCGCTCGAAGAATTGTTCAAAAGTTACAAAGTTGCGGTCCCCGACACCAGTTCGTCACTTGAGAATGCTTACAATCTGGCGCTCATCTATTTGAAGTTGAAGAGCAAACTCGGCATTAAGACCTGATTCCCACAGCAAAATAATAGTTGCCATGGTGGCTTACCGACGCTGGACGCACTCGTTCATTACATATAAAGAACGGTAAATGATTGCGTTTGATAATTTCCAGCGGTTGTAATTCAATCAGATTATGGAAATCTTGTGCTAACGAAACAGCAGTCGTGTGAACGAAATGAGAGTTCGCATTACTTTGGGTAAAATAAACCTGATTCTTAAACCCTACTCTGGAATCATCGCCATCCGTCAGCAAATTTTCAAAAGCCAACGGATTGAAAAGGCGGATGCCCGACTCCCTGTTGATTATTTTGTATACCGCTTCTTTCCGACTCCATAAAGTCCATACCGCAATTTCCGGATGGGAAGCATCGTGAATAAAATCCTGCTCTGATGACGTGAAAATCTTGGACAGATATCCCCGCCGCCGCCAGTCCGATTCCAGACGGGCTGCCCGCAGATCAACTACATCATTACCGATCATGCTTTAGTTTTAGCGTCAATTATTTCCAATGCCGCACCCACATTTAACATCCTTTCCATTGCTTCATTGTCGATGACTATATCGAACGCCTCTTCAATATCAAGGATAATATCGACCAGGTTGGCCGAATTAATCTGTAAATCGTTGATAAAATCGGTTTTTTCGGTAAGGTTGTGAAACGCCTCCTCATTGCGAACATACGGCTTGATAATAGATTTTAATCTGGTGGTGGTCTCTTCCCTATTCATATGCTGAGTTTAATATTTTTTAAAAATAACACATCCATTGACATCTCCAAAACCAAAACTCGCTTTGGCAACGATGCGTAAATCTTTTTTGATCATTTCTGTCGGAATCCGTTCCGAATCTACCAACTCAGCAATTTCCGGATGAAGATCCTCGCAATTGATGTTGGGAAATATAAACCCGTGATGTATCTGTAGTACCGATGCCACGCTTTCAACAGCTCCGGCAGCCGATAAACAGTGACCGACGGTGCTTTTCAGCGAATTGATATACGGAAAGTCGTTACCGGCGCGGTTCAAAGCTTCACGCCAATTCCTGATTTCAAGATTATCCTTTGAAGTGGCCGTCAAATGTCCGTTGACAGCGTCAATGTCGTTTGCCGATATTCCTGCGTTCACCATCGCATCGCGAATGCATTTTTGCACAGCAACCGAATTGGGCGCCGTCATCGTCCCACCGTTTCGTTGGCCGCCTGAATTGACATTTCCGCCCAATACCTCACAGTAAATTCGCGCCCCTCGTTGTAATGCCGTCTCGAGATCTTCAAGGAGCAACGCACCTGCCCCACTCCCCGGAACAAATCCTGACGCGGAGGCTGACAGCGGCCGGGATCCCTGCTCCGGACTCTCATTGTGTTTGAAAGTACACACTTTCATCGCATCAAAACCACCCCAAATGTAAGGTCCGGAGTCACTGGTACTTCCGGCCAACATTCGCTTTGCGTGACCCGATTTGATTCGCTCATACGCCATTAGAATGCTTTCAGTTCCTGTGGTGCATGCCGACGAATTCGTAGTAACTTGATTTCCAAGTCCGAGTTTGCCGGCAATATAAGCACTGACGCCGCTGTTCATGGTTTGCAAAACAGCAGTACTGCCCAACTTGCGGGTTTCAAAGTTGTCGATTTTATATATGCTTTCGCGAAATTTCTCGATTCCCGATGTTCCGGTTCCGAAAATCGTCCCGCTTTCCCAGTCGGTATTTTCATCAACCACCACCAATCCTGCGTCGCGCCAGGCGTCAAGTGCAGCAATTACTCCATACATGATGCCGGTTGAGTTGAAATTGCGCAATTCCAAATCGGTGAAATTTTCACTTATTTTTTGCTGACTTAATTCAGGTTTTCCGGAAATCTGACACGAAAACTTCAAATCGGCCAGTTGCTGATCAAATCGAATTCCCGACCGCCCCGACTGTATCGCGCTAAGAAATTCGGCAATTTCCACACCATTGGGTGCTACGATTCCGAGGCCTGTAATTACAACCCTATTCATGATTTTTGTTTTATCATTCCTGAAATAGTTCCCTCACAAACAATTTCATCCTTGCTGTTAATCATGCTGACATCACATTTCAATTTTCCAAACCGATAATAAATCTTCTTCGAAACAACCGTTACTTTCTCATTAGGATATACAGGTTTTAAAAATTCTACTTGACTGGAAGTCAAACTAATTATATTATCCGAGTTAACTTCATCATTCAAAAGAAAAATTCCTAAACACACCAGTCCTATCTGAGCCATCGACTCAATTAAAATAACACCGGGTGTAACCGGATGGTTCTTGAAATGACCGTCGTAAAATGAATGTGACCTATCGAAAAAATATTCACCCGTGACACCGTTCTCATCGATCGACGTAATAGCATCGACGAACAAGAAAGGCTTTGAATAGGGTAGCCTATTAATTATATCTTCATACATGATCAGAATCGTAAAAGGATTCGCTGCGCCGAAAATCCGGGTCCGAAGCTCAGCATCAAACCGGTACTTCCTTTCGCCGGATTCCGGTCGATTATTTCCTCCAGCACATATAAAACCGTAGCACTCGACATGTTTCCATATTTTCTGAGAACCGATTTAGTTGCATCAATATTCTTATCGAGATCGGCAAAAAGTTCTTCAACCGTTTGAACTATTTTCTTGCCGCCGGGATGAAAGATCAGATGGTCGAGCTCCTGGATCGTCAATCCGTTATCTTTCAGGAACGGATAAATGATCTCGGGAAAATGGGAAGCGATCGTATTTGGTACCTCAATATCCAAGACCATCTGCAAACCCGAATTGGTCAGCTTGAAGCCCATCATATGTTCATTTTCATAAAAATGATACATGCCGTCACCAATGATTTCAGGTCCGTCATCATCTTCGTGCGACGACATTAAAACGCAGGCAGCACCATCTCCAAAAATTGCAGCACTGACAATATTGGCCATCGAATAGTCGTCGAGTTGGAACGTGGCCGTCGGACTCTCAACAGCGATCACTGCCGCTCTTTTACCCGGATTGGCGGCCAGGAAATTCCGCGCATAGATCATTCCCGATATTCCCGCTGCACATCCCATTTCGGTCACCGGTAACCGCACAACATCCTGACGCATATCCAGCCTGTTGATAAGATAGGCATCCAATGACGGAATCATGATTCCGGTGCAACTGACCGTAATTATGAAATCGATGTCTTTACTTTTCCATGAAGCTTTTTCAAGAGCCTTGACCAATACCTGTTCGCCAAGTTCGATCACCTCGCGAGTGTAAATGTCATTTTTTTCTTCAAATGACGTCGCTGTAAAAACCTCCGATGGCTCCATGATGGAATACCGCTTATCAACGGCGGCTCCTTCAAATATCTTTTTGACTTTACGAATGAACCGTTCGTCCTGGTCTTGTAGCCAAATATCCAAAAACGGCATTATCTCATCGGTCGTCCTGGAATATTTGGGTAGTTGCTTTGCGACCGTCTTAATTTTTACACTCATATTTTTCGGATGATCCATTGGTATCGGAAAGCCCATTTCCAATGGATTTTATATTTTTTAAATTTTAATTTTTCAGAAAGAATGATCAGTTCATTCTTCTTGAATCCCCGCAAAATCGAGGTCAGCCCATCTTCCCGCGACATTTTATTAAGTCCGAAAACAAAACAGACTATTTTAAACAGATAAAACGCCAATTTCGACCGGTGTAAATCATTGATTACCAAACCGCATTTCGCATGCTCATACATAGTACGTAACAGACTTACAATTTCATCGTCGGAAAAATGATGAAGTGTTAAGGTACATAAAGCGATGTCATAATGCAAATCAAATGAATCGGTAAAATCTTCACAGCGATATTCAATGTTGTAACCAGCTGATAAATGCCCTGCATGTTCTATTGTCGACGCATTGGCATCAATACCGATAAGCCGCAAAGGCATTTTCCTATATTCATCGGCGACGGCGCGAAGCATGTCGCCATTTCCGCAGCCAAAATCAACGATCGTTATTTTTTCACCGGGCGGGCAGTCGGTCAGTAATTCGGCTATCCCTTTTAAAGTTAATCGATTGCCGCCAAGAAATTGATTGATGGCCGCGATCTTGTCCAAAGCGTCATGTAGAACGGGACCCGACATCGAAAAATCATCCATGATTTCCGGTGCACTGCTTCGATATTTGGTATTGATTCTCATTTTGAGATAGCAGGTATCAAATTTCCATGAGTTTTCTCAATGATTTTCGTCAGTAACGCTGGAAATCGAATGGCCGATTTAAAAATCAGATTGGATGCTAACGTGTTGCGAAGAGTTCCTGCCAACATGCGTCCCATAGTAAGTCGGCTACTAAATGCCGATGAATACGCCGCAGAATAACGCGATTCCATTTCGACGCGCGTGATTTCCGAGGTCAGGAATGACTCGGTGAGTTCCGATGCGATCTTTGCACTGTGAATTGCCATCGCCATCCCGTTTCCGCACAGCGGATGAATCAGTCCGGCGGTATCGCCAATCATCAACATATGGTGTTCGACGGCAAGTTTGCGCTCAAATGAAATCTGACTGATCGCCAATGGTGCGTCAAAAATTGGATCCCACTTGAAAACATTTCTTAAAAACTGGTTTTTTGAAAGTACGGTGGTTTGATAATCGGTAATATTTTTATGCTTTTTAAACGAATTATAATCGGCCAGGTAGCAAACATTGATGCGATCATCCTCTACTTTCGAAACGCCGCAGTAGCCCCCGTTAAAACTGTGAAGCCCTACCGTATCAGAAGGCCATTCACCCCAATAATGCGACTTTACCGCCAGCCATGGCGAAGGCCGACTGGTGAATTTACGCGCCAATGAGATATCAATTTTTGATTTTTTTCCGAAAGCTCCCAACACAATATCGGCCGATAGTTGTTCGCCACCGGCAAGGCTTACGTGAAATTTTTCATCTGTAAAGGATATATCGGTTACAGTTTGATGGATAACCGAACATCCGTTGCGAACAGCCTCTTTATACAGCAGTAAATCCAATGTAAACCTACTGATTCCGAATCCGCCTAATGGCAACTGGGTTTCAAGCTGATGTTGGCCGGTATCCGAAAAAAGTAATTTGGAAATTGGAACCGCACCTGATCCGGCCGGATTAATGCCGAGGGAACCAAGGTATGGCAGTACTTCATTGGACACATATTCACCACAAACTTTGTGTTTTGGATATTCATTTTTTTCGATGACCGTGACCGGAAATCCGCGAAGGGAAAGGTGAATGGCTGCAGTAAGCCCGGCTAGCCCGCCGCCAACTATAATCACGTTTTTTGTATCCATTGATAGCTAAGTTAGGGAAACGCAAGCCGTAAATTTTGCAGACATTGCAAAAATTTTTACACTTTTACGCTGTTAAACGCGCCCTTCCTTAATTTCCTCAACAATCTCCGGATCGAGCAAGGTTGTTATATCTCCGAAGTTTGTAAAATCACCTTCGGCAATCTTTCGCAATATCCGGCGCATGATTTTTCCCGATCGGGTTTTGGGTAATCCGGTCACAAACTGAATTTTATCGAGTTTGGCGATCGGGCCTATGAGATCTGAAATCTGCTGATTTATTTCCTTGGTCAGATTGTTCCGATCCCGGCTCTCACCTGATTCCTTTAAAATTATAAATCCATATAATGCATTTCCTTTAACATCGTGCGGAAAGCCAACAATTGCCGACTCGGCGACGGCCGGGTGTTCATTTATTGCGTCTTCAATGGGCGCCGTACCCAGGTTATGTCCGGATACAATTATCACATCGTCAACCCGCCCGGTAATCCTGTAATATCCTACTTCGTCACGCAGTGCGCCATCACCTGAAAAATATTTCCCGGGGAAAGCTTTAAAATATGTATCGACATACCGCTGATGATCACCCCAAATTGTACGCGCTATTCCGGGCCACGGAAATTTGATGCATAAACTTCCCGTTACCTGATTACCTTCGATCTCGTTGCGTAGCTCATCCATCAAAACTGGCTGGATACCCGGCAACGGTAAAGATGCATAAGTAGGCTTGGTGGGAGTAACAAAGGGAATAGGCGAAATCATGATGCCGCCTGTTTCTGTTTGCCACCAGGTGTCGACCAGCGGACAACGTTTTCCGCCAACATGGTCATTATACCAGTGCCAGGCTTCTTCATTGATGGGTTCGCCCACGCTGCCAATGACTTTTAGTGAGCTCATTGGGAATTTCTGCACATAATCGAGGTTATCTTTTGCCAGCGCCCGGATTGCCGTTGGTGCTGTATAAAACTGCGTCACCTTGTGCTTTTCGATCACTTCCCAAAAGCGGCTGAAATCGGGATATGATGGAACTCCTTCAAAAATGACGGTAGTGGCACCGTTCAATAATGGTCCGTATAAAATATAGGAATGACCGGTTATCCAACCTATATCGGCTGTGCACCAGTATATATCATTTTCTTCATATTTAAAGACATTCTTAAATGTGTAACCGGAATACACCATATAACCCGCAGTAGTGTGTACCATTCCTTTGGGTTTACCGGTAGATCCCGAAGTATATAATATGAACAATGGATCCTCGGCGTCCATGATCTCAGCCACATTAGTGTCCATAGCCTTATCAAGCAACGGCTGAAGCCATATGTCCCTTCCCTCCTGCATCGTCACATTACCATTGGTGCGCTTGGCGACCAGCACTTTTTCAACCGACGGACAACTTTTAAGCGCTTCGTCAACAATACTTTTTAGTTCGATTGTCTTATTTCCGCGATAGCCGCCATCTGATGTAATCACAATCCGGCAATCCGAATCGTTGATCCGCGTCGAGATAGCAGATGCCGAAAACCCTGCAAATACTACCGAATGAATGGCGCCAATTCGCGCGCACGCCAATATGGAAATGGCGAGTTCCGGAATCATGGGCAGGTATATGCAAACCCGGTCGCCTTTCTGAACACCCTGATCGCGAAGTACGTTTGCCATTTTGGAAACCCGCGCGTACAGATCGTTATAAGTAATGTGCTGAGATTCTTCATCGGGATTGTTCGGCTCGAAAATAATCGCCGTTTTGTCCCCACGACGCGCCAAATGCCGGTCGATGCAGTTCTTGACAATATTTACCTTGGCACCCGAAAACCATCTGATATCGCCGGCCGGCATATCAAAATCGACTACACTATCCCATGGTTGATACCACGTAAAATGTTCTTCGGCGACTTTACCCCAAAATTTCCGGGGTTCGCGAATCGACTTTTTATACATTTTAAAATAATGCTCGAGATTCTCAATAGTGTAATAGCCCATGGTAATTAGATTGGTGCAAAAGCCAAATTTACGACATACACTGTAAAAAACAAGTCGCATCCTCACTGATTATTCCCATCGGCATGGCCGCATTCCGCAATATTTTACTTTATTTGTAACAATAACAACCATCCATGGAATTTGACCCGGACATTCTTGAACCAGCAGCGATTTACAAACTATTGACAGGCACTATCATTCCGCGGCCTATTGGATGGATTTCATCGATTAGTGGCGACGGCATCAACAATCTTGCGCCTTTTTCGTTTTTCAACGCCGTAGGCGAAGATCCACCGCACGTCATGTTTTCAACTGTCCGAACCGGAGACAAAAACAAGGATACGCTTAACAATGTATTGGAAACAAAAGAATTCGTGGTAAACCTGGTCACTGAAGAAATAGTCGAAAAAATGAATATGACATCCGAAGCCGCCGCTCCTGAAATCGATGAATTTCAGCTTGCCGGACTCACTCCGGTTCCATCAGTAAAAATAAAACCGATGCGTGTGCAGGAAAGCGCCGTCAACCTGGAATGCCAGCTCGTGCATCATTATTCATTGGAAGATCACAAAAATGGCGGTGCCACGATTCTCATCGGGCGTATCGTGCTATTTCACGTCAATCCCGATATAATGCTGGACGGATATAAAATAAATCTCGAAAAGTACAAACCCGTTGCGCGACTGGCCGGATCCAATTATGCGACGCTGGGCGATATTTTTTCGATAAAAAGAAAATGATTAATTTGGGCAGCCCGGTGAAAAACCGGCGGGCTATCCGTTGCAATCTTTTTTTGATCAGGCAATTTCGTCATCGCAAATGCCGATCGGCAAAAAAAGGATTTCCACTGCTATCCCTGCTGCAAAACACAACATAATGAAGATTACCGTAATTGGCGGAGGTCCCGGCGGCCTTTATTTCTCGATATTGACAAAAAAGGCAATGCCCGATGCGCAAATAAGCGTATACGAACGCAACAAAGCCGACGACAGTTTTGGTTTTGGCGTGGTGTTCTCCGATGAAACCCTAAGCGAATTCCTTACACGCGACCCAAAATCATACGAACTTATACGCACCGAATTTGCCTATTGGGACGACCTCGACGTGGCCCGCGATGGCGAAATTGTACGCATTTCAGGTAACGGTTTCTGCGGCTGCTCGCGCAAGACCTTGTTGCAACTGCTGCAGCAGCGCTGTCGTGAAGAAGGTGTCGAGTTGTTTTTCGCAACCGATGTCAGCGATTTATCACAATTCGCCGATTCAAATTATATAGTCGCCGCCGACGGCATCAACAGCCGAATCCGCGAGAATTTTCAAGTGCATTTCGGAACAAAAATCGCATTGCAACGAAATAAATTCGTTTGGATGGGCTCCACAAAACCGCTGGATGCATTCACTTATTTTTTCCGGACCACGCCCTTCGGAACTTTTGTCGCTCACACCTACCAGTACCAAAAAGGAATGAGTACCTGGATTTTTGAGTGCTCCCCCGAAACCTGGGAAAAAGCCGGATTTACAACAGAAGATGAGACTTCCACCATACAAAAACTCGAAAGTGTTTTTGCAGCCGAACTCGATGGCCACACGCTGATTTCAAACCGGTCGCATTGGCGCCAGTTTCCGAACATCACCAACCAAAAATGGAGCTATAATAATATAGTACTGTTGGGCGATGCAAAAGCGACTGCCCACTACTCCATCGGCTCCGGAACAAAACTGGCGATGGAATGTGCGATAGCATTGTCTGATTCGATTGTCTCTTTCGGCAGCGATACCGCTAAAGCGTTCGAACACTACGAAAAACTGCGTCGCAACCGCGTCGAAATGATCCAGTATGCCGCCAATGTTTCACTCGATTGGTTTGAAAGTATGGACCGGCACGCCCAACATCCGTTCATGCAATTTTCTTTCGGCGTTATGACGCGCTCCAAAAAAGTGACTTTTGAAAATCTGGCGCTGCGAGATCCGTCCTTTCCCGCCAAGGTATTGGCCGAATTCAATCAGCGCAACGGCAACCCCGATAATCTGCCGGCTGCTTTCTCCCGATTTAAATTACGCGAAGTAGAATTCATTAACCGGATCGTGATGTCGCCCATGGGTCAGTATAGCGCTCACAACGGAATTGTCTCCGATTGGCATCTGGTTCATTACGGTGCGCGAGCGACCTCCGGAATCGGGCTCATTATCACCGAGATGACTGCGATTTCAGAAACCGGCCGTATCACTTTAGGTTGTGCCGGTATTTGGTCTGAACAACAAGTTGTTGCCTGGAAAAGAATAACAGATTTTGTACATAATAACAGTGCTGCAAAAATAGGTATCCAGCTTGGTCATTCTGGCCGAAAGGGAGCGGTCGCGCCACCATTTGAAGGAGGTAATGCTATTGATTCCGGCTGGGATTTGATATCGGCATCTGCAATTCGCTTTAAGCAGGATTCATCTGTCCCAAAAGAAATGGATTCAAACGACATGCAACGTATCATCCAACAATTCCAACAGGCCGCTATCAATGCCGAAAGAGCCGCATTCGATATGATCGAACTTCAGGCACACCACGGATTTCTATTGGCTTCCTTCCTTTCCCCACTTACAAATAAACGCTCTGATGAATATGGCGGTGCAATCGAAAACCGATGCAAGTTCCCGTTACAGGTTTTTAACGCCATCCGCGCAGAATTTCCACAGCAGAAACCAATTTCAGTGCGTATATCGGCATCCGACTGGGCTGAAAACGGAATTTCTGAAAACGATGTGCTCTATATCGCAAAGGCATTCAAGGATGCGGGCGCCGATATAATCAATGTTTCGACCGGCAATACAGTTGCGCATCAGGCTCCTAATATCGGCCGGATGTGGCAAACACCGTTTTCGGATGCCATCCGGAATTCTGTCGGTGTGCCAAC
>JADMKR010000118.1:0-3275 GCA_015478765.1 Flavobacterium sp. | reverse complement strand
GCCAACAATCACGACAGGTTCCATTCAGGACATCGACCAAAACAACACTATATTGTTGAACGGCCGCGCCGATCTTGTCGCTTTGGGTAAACCTTTGCTTCTGGATCCTGGCTTTATTAGGTCGGCGCAAGCTTATGAACAATTTCGGCCTACCGACATACCGCCACAATACATCCAAGGCACACAACATCTTTACCCGCTCCAGCAATCGCTACGCAAGGAAAAAGAACAAATGAAAAAAGCTCTTAAACCCGAAAGTCACAATAAAAAATCATCAGAGTAAAAGATGAAACATTACATTGACAACTTTGCCCATGATCATCTGCCGCCAGCTGAATTGCAACCGGAGTACATCTATGATCACGCCGATTTCCAAATGCCATCCGATTTGAATTGCGTCGATAAACTACTTGACCGTCATATTCGCGAAGGAAATGGCGATTCGACCGCTATTCGAACATTCGATGTAAAGTGGTCATTTGGCGCACTCTTCGAAAAATCCAACCAAATCGCGCATGTACTTATTGACGATATGAAATTGGTGCCCGGAAACCGGGTGCTGATTCGATCGGCAAACAATCCAATGTATGTGGCCTGCTGGTTTGCTATAATAAAAGCAGGCGGAATTGTGGTTGCGACCATGCCGTTACTGCGCGAAAAAGAACTTTCGACCATGGTGGAATGTGCTGAAATTTCACATGCGTTATGTGATTTCCGGTTGCTTGACGAACTCCAAAATGTGAAGTCTGATTTTCTGAAAAACACAATAGCCTTCGATGGCACCGAGCAGACGGGCTCCGAACTCGAAAAATTGATGGCCACAAAACCCGTCACTTTCGACAATTATAAGTCGAAATCGGATTCGATTTGCCTGATCGGATTCACATCCGGAACCACCGGAAATCCGAAAATGACCGCACATTATCACAAAGATGTGCTGTTGGTTTGCGAAGCATTTCCAAAATACGCACTGCAGCCAACACCAAATGATATTTTTACCGGAAGTCCGCCGCTGGGATTCACCTTCGGACTGGGCGGTCTCGTACTCTTCCCATTTTACTATGGCGCGTCGACTTTTTTGATCGAGAAACCAAGTCCGGAATTGTTGCTTCAGGCGATACAAGATTTTAAAATTACAATTTGCTTTACGGCGCCAACGGCCTGGCGACTGATTACAGCAAAAGTGTCGGACTTTGACGTTTCGTCGCTGCGACGATGCGTATCCGCCGGTGAAACATTACCCGCTAAAATCTGGCAGGATTGGTACGATGCCACCGGATTGAAGATCATCGACGGGATCGGCTCGACCGAAATGTTGCACATATTCATTTCATCTGAAGAAAATAATTTCAAAGTTGGCTCCACCGGATTGCCCGTTCGCGGTTACGAAGCGAGAATTATCGACGATCAGGGAAACCAAGTTCCCACGAACACACCAGGTCGATTGGCAGTTCGCGGCATAACCGGTTGCAAATATTTGAATCGAGAAGAGAAACAGCGGGAATATGTGGAAAACGGCTGGAACCTGACCGGTGATATTTTTAAAAAGGATGAAGATGGATATTATTGGTTTGTCGCTCGCGGCGATGATATGATAATTTCTTCCGGTTATAATATTGGCGCAATCGAAGTTGAAAGCGTACTTTTATTGCATCCAGAAGTGGCAGAATGCGCCGTGGTCGGACTTCCCGATAGTGAACGCGGCATGCTGGTGTGTGCCCACATCGTGCTTCAAAACCATGAAAAGTGCTGTCCCGAGCTGGGTGTTGAAATCCAGGATTGGTTTAAGAAAAACGCCGCACCTTATAAATATCCGCGGGTCATTAATTTTACACAGACACTTCCAAAGACAGAAACCGGTAAAATCCAGCGTTTCAGATTAAAATAAATACCATGATAAAATTTACACGAAAAGAAACAATTCGCTTCCGTCATGTCGACTTCGCCGGAATAGTTTTCTATCCGAGGTTCCTCGAAATGCTGAACGACCTTGTAGAAGATTGGTTTGAAGAAGCACTCGACCGGCCGTTTTCAAAAATCCATGAGACCAATGGCATCCCAACGGTAGACCTCAAAGTGCAATTTAAGAATCCTGCCCGGATTGGCGACGAACTCACAAAGTCACTTTGGGTTGAAAATCTAGGCAAAGCATCGGTTGAATGCGGATTCACCTTTGTTCATTCCAATGGGAATATTTGCCTTGAAGGACATGTCACTCTGGTTAATGTAACTATGGATAAAGAAACGTCGAAAATTAAAGCCGAACCATTCTCGGATGAAACCAGGCGCCGCATTGAGGCATATTTGCTAAAACAGGATACGGGCCGATAATAATTTCTTAAATTTGGTAACCAATCGCCATCGAATATCCTTACTATGGAATTTCCAAAATTCAAAGCCGCAGCCGTCCAAACTTCGCCAGTTTTTTTAGACGTTGATAAAACCACCGATAAAGCAATCTCATTTATTAAAGAAGCAGCGTCCAACGGTGCGAAATTAATTGCTTTTCCAGAAGTTTTCATCGCCGGTTATCCGTATTGGAACTGGATAATGACGCCAGTGCAGGGAAGTAAATGGTACGAACAGTTATACCGCAATTCAGTTGCGACCGATAGCCCACCGATCGCCAGATTGTGCAAAGCCGCTCAGCAATACGATGTCAATGTAGTAATGGGAATCAATGAGCGCGGAGCGAGTTATGGCGAGATTTACAACACCAACCTAATAATTTCCAACAGTGGAAAAATAATTGGAAAACATCGAAAGTTAGTGCCTACATGGGCCGAAAAACTCACTTGGTCGTCAGGCGATGGCTCGTCGCTAAAAGTATATGATACATCTACAGGTCCGCTGGGAACGCTCGCATGCGGCGAAAACACCAATACATTGGCGCGATTCACCTTGTTATCGCAAGGCGAATTGGTACATGTTGCTAATTATATTTCGCTGCCCGTCGCGCCACCCGATTACAATATGGCGGAAGCCATAAAGATTCGCGCGGCAGCACATTCATTCGAAGGGAAACTATTCACCGTTGTATCCTGCTCGACGATTTCTAAAGAAATTATCGATGCAATGACACCCGATGTCCCCAATGCGAAAGAACTTTTGACGCGAAAAGATTCAGCCTTCAGCGGCATTATTGGTCCGACAGGCGCAGTTGTGGGCGAACCGCTGATCGATGACGAAGGAATCGTTTATGCCGAAATCGATCTGGCAACGTGCATTCAGCCCAAACAGATGCACGATATTTTAGGTCATTACAACCGCTTCGA
>JADMKR010000117.1 GCA_015478765.1 Flavobacterium sp. | reverse complement strand
CATAAAGGTGTGCAAACTCCGCACAGGCCTCGTACTATCACCCGACGGCGGCGTACTCAGCGAACTGGCAAAACCTGCCCGGTTAGGCATGGGCTCTGCTTTCGGCTCCGGATTGCAGTCACAATCATGGATCCATATCCATGACATGGCCGAGATATACGCTTTTGCAATTAAAAATGAGCTGGAGGGAATCTACAATGCTGTTGCGCCAAATCCGGTGACCAATAAAACTTTGACACGCCAAATTGCCACCGTTCTTTCCAAACCTTACTTCATGCCCAATGTACCCACACCAATCTTAAAATTAATGTTGGGCGAGATGCACTACTTATTGGTGGCCAGTCAAAATGTTTCGGCTTTTAAAATTTTGGCGGAAGGATTTGAATTTAAATTCAGTCGCCTTGACGAAGCTCTTGTTGATCTTCTGAAATAATCGGACAAATAGTGACATTTTGACACCAAAAACTTATTGGCAACACTTTTGCCAACCGGCACCATGAAATTTAAAGACCTATTTAAAAATAAAAGCACTATGGCTACTGAGAATACTGAGAATGACCAAGAGTTGGACGAAACGACATTGGAGGCAAATGCCAATGGAGAACAATTAATTATTGACGAAGCGCCGGTTGAAGATCTTCTTCGCGACGAGGTGGCGAAAGAAAAAGATAAATTTATCCGACTTTTCGCCGAATTTGAAAATTATAAAAAACGTACTGCAAAAGAGCGAATAGATCAGTTCAAGACGGCCAATCAGGATGTGCTTCAGGCACTGTTGCCGGTGATGGATGATTTTGACAGAGCTCTCGCTGAAATCAGCAAATCGGGTGACGAAGCGCTAGTTCGCGGTGTCGAACTTATCCATGAAAAGCTAAAAGGTATTCTCGCACAAAAAGGTTTGGAAGTAGTGGAAGTGCGCAGCGGCGATGCTTTTAATGCTGATTATGCCGAAGCCATCACTCAAATTCCTGCTCCGACACCAGAACTTAAAGGCAAAATTGTCGATGTAATAGAGAAAGGCTATAAATTAGGAGACAAAATTATCCGATACCCTAAAGTGGTCACAGGCCAGTAGGGACAAACTACAACAACAATGAAGAAAGATTATTACGAACTGCTTGGAATCAGTAAATCGGCCGATGCTGCCGAGATCAAAAAAGCGTATCGGAAAAAGGCGATCGAATTTCACCCCGATAAGAATCCGGGTGACAAGCAGGCCGAAGAAAATTTTAAACTCGCAGCTGAAGCATACGAGGTGCTGAGCGACCCTAATAAGAAGGCGCGCTACGATCAATACGGCCATCAGGCATTCGACGGGGCCGGCGGATTTGGCGGCGGCCAGGGAATGAACATGGATGATATTTTCAGCCAGTTCGGTGATATCTTCGGCAGCGCATTTGGCGGCGGCGGCGGCTTTTCAGGATTTGGTGGCGGCGGCCAGCGGCGAATGAAAGGCAGTAACCTGCGTATAAAAGTCAAGCTGACTCTGGAGGAGATTGCCAACGGAGTTGAGAAAAAAGTCAAAGTCAAGCGAAAAGTACAGGCAAAAGGCGTCCAATACAAAACCTGTAGCACCTGCAACGGACAGGGGCAGGTGATGCGTGTTACCAATACGATTTTGGGTCGGATGCAATCCGCATCGACCTGTCCGTCTTGTGGCGGAACGGGACAAACCATCCAAAGCAAAACCAAAGACGCCGATGCACAGGGAATGATTATGGAGGATGAAACCGTTTCTATCAAAATTCCTGCAGGTGTTTCCGATGGTATGCAGTTGAAGGTTTCCAATAAAGGAAATGATGCTCCGGGCAATGGTGTGCCGGGTGACCTGATTGTCGCCATCGAAGAAATCGAACATGAATTCCTGAAACGCGAAGGCGAAAACCTGCATTTGGATCTGTACATAAGCTTTCCGGAAGCGGTACTTGGGATATCAAAAGATATCGACGCGATCAATGGAAAAGTCCGAATTAAGCTCGAAGAAGGAATCCAATCCGGAAAAATTCTGCGCCTGAAAGGGAAAGGTGTTCCAAGTATAAATGGTTACGGAAACGGCGATTTGCTAATTCACGTAAACGTCTGGACACCAAAGGAATTAAACAGGGAGCAACGTGAATTTTTCCAGAAAGCACTTACAGATGATAACTTCATTCCGAACCCCGAAAAATCCGACAAATCTTTTTTTGAAAAAGTCAAGGATATGTTTTCGTAACTAAGAAAATTTCTCTACATTTGAAATGTTACTAGGTAACTAGTAATTTCTTTTTCATAGCAATTTTTCCCATCCTTATGCAAATAAGGGTGGGTTTTTTTTGTAACAACTCCAGCGGTTTCGGTACTTATTCGCTACTTTTACCGAAATATTCTCTACTGATGCATAACATACTTGAGGTTCAGAACGTAGTCAAACGATACGGCGAATTTACAGCTCTGAACCAGGTTTCACTAACTGTTCCCAAAGGAAGCATTTATGGACTCCTCGGTCCCAACGGTGCCGGGAAAACCTCGCTGATCAGGATAATAAATCAAATTACAATGCCCGACAGCGGGACAATTCTACTGGACGGTGTCGCACTCTCTCCCGTGCATGTTCGCGATATAGGCTATTTGCCCGAAGAACGCGGATTATACAAATCGATGAAAGTTGGTGAGCAGTGTCTGTACCTGGCACAACTGAAAGGACTTTCAAAATCTGAAGCAAAGAAGCAGCTCGACTATTGGTTTGAACGTCTTGAGATAACCGGTTGGTGGAATAAAAAAATTCAGGAACTGTCGAAAGGTATGGCTCAGAAAGTCCAGTTTGTCGTCACAGTGTTGCATAAGCCGAAATTATTGATTTTCGACGAACCTTTCTCGGGTTTTGATCCGGTAAATGCAAATTTAATAAAGGACGAAATCCTCGAGCTTAAGAAACAAGGGGCAACCATTATCTTTTCTACTCATCGAATGGAAAGCGTCGAGGAACTTTGTGACGATATCGCGCTCATCCATCAGTCCAACAAACTGATCGAAGGGAAATTGGACAGCGTTAAACGTCAGTACCGCAGCAATACGTACGAGGTGGGTATTTTAACCGATAATGTGGAAGGCCTCATGTTCGATCTTACACAGAAATTCAAACTCACACAATCGCATTTCAAATCACTTAACGATGAACTGAAACTCGATGTACAAATCGGTGATTCGCCGCCCAACGAACTGTTGCGAATTTTGACACAACGTGGTCAGGTGACGCATTTTGTTGAGAAAATCCCAAGTGTCAACGATATTTTCATTAAATCGGTCAGTCAATAGTATATAATCAAATGCCGATTTGGCGCAACTTCTTTACTCAATGAGCATATTATCCCTGATTATCAAGCGTGAGTTCATCGCAAAAGTCCGAAATAAATCGTTTATCGTAATGACATTCCTCAGCCCAATGCTTTTCGTGGCAATCGCAGTGCTGGTAGGTTACCTGAGCACCTTGAAAGCCGATGTAAAACATGTCGCGATACACGATGAAACGGGACTGTTTGTATCCGAATTTAAAAGTGACGACGAATATCGTTACATCGATATGAGCAAAATACCACTTCAAACGATCAAGGATAGCATTGTTTCCTCCAATCTCGAAGGTCTTTTATACATTCCGAAATCCGACACAAGATCAGATCTTGAAAAGAAAATCCAGTACATTTCTACTGAAAGTCCGGGTATGGTGTTTATCAGCCAACTTGAATCGACCATCGCTCATAAGCTTACACTCGAGAATTATGCGGCTTCTGATCTAAATGCCGAAGCCATTGAAACTGCACGGGCGAAAGTCAGCATCAGCCTTGCCAAAGCAACAGGTGGTGAGAGTGTACGCGGACTCAACGAAATCAAAATCGCGATTGGCGGTTTATTCGGATATCTCATCATGATGTTCATTATCATCTATGGGAATATGGTAATGCGCAGTGTCATCGAAGAAAAGACAAGCCGCATTGTCGAGATCATCATTTCGTCGGTTAAGCCATTTCAACTGATGATGGGAAAGATTATCGGAACATCGCTGGCCGGAATACTGCAGTTTTTGATATGGGCGGTAATCGGATTGGGACTGATGTTCGCCTCGTCGGCATTTTTCGGGGTTGAAGTCGGGCCAAATGTGGCCGATGTACCTGCCGATCATAGCGGAATTGCAGCCTACCTCGCCGAAATGATGAATTTGCCAATAGGTACGATTATCATTTCATTTATCATTTATTTCATCGGAGGTTACTTTTTGTACAGTTCTTTTTACGCGGCAATTGGTGCAGCTGTGGATAAC
>JADMKR010000116.1 GCA_015478765.1 Flavobacterium sp. | reverse complement strand
GCTAATTTATTTTTTTATAACGATTTTTGTCACATATTTGTCACTCCCGAGAGTTACAAAAAAACACTCTTTTTTTTTGTAAGATATCCTTTAATAATAAAATAAAATTGACCATTAAATTATGAACAAAACTGCGCAATCAGTATGGGAAAACTGTCTGTTATTTATTAAGGACAACATCCAGGATCAGGCATATAAAACCTGGTTTGAACCGATTAAGTCAGTTGAACTCACCGATAACGCACTTTACATCCAGGTTCCCAGCAAGTTCTTCTACGAATGGCTTGAAGAGCATTATGTTAAACTGCTGAAAGTAGCCCTTACCAAAGAACTCGGCAAAAACGCGAAGTTACTGTATAAAATCAAAATGGAAAATACTTATGGCAATAAACAACCGTTCACTGAACAGTTGCCAAGTGCTCATAGGAGTCCGCTCAAAGCGCAGGATGTCGATGCGCCGTTCAAAAATTTAAACCCTGAACTTAAAAACCCGTTTGTTATTCCAGGTATCAGAAACCTGAAAATCGAATCGCAGTTAAACCCGAATTACAGTTTCGACAACTTCCTCGAAGGCGATTCCAATCGACTGGCTCGTTCGGCCGGAATGGCCGTTGCCAATAAACCTGGCGGCACGTCATTCAATCCGCTGCTTATTTTTGGCGGCGTAGGTCTTGGAAAAACACATTTGGCTCACGCGATCGGCGTAGAAATAAAGGATAAATATCCAGAGAAAACGGTGCTGTATATTTCAGCCGAGATATTCACCCAGCAATATATCGATTCTGTAAAAAAGAATAATCGAAACGATTTTATCCATTTTTATCAGCTAATCGACGTACTTATAATCGATGACGTTCAGTTCCTTTCCGGAAAGTCAGGTACCCAGGATGTGTTTTTCCACATCTTCAACTATTTGCACCAAAACGGCAAACAGGTAATCCTTACTTCCGATAAGGCTCCTGTAGACATGCAGGATATCGAACAGCGCCTGCTCTCCCGATTCAAGTGGGGATTGTCGGCAGAATTGCATCAGCCAGATTATGAAACGCGCATCTCAATTCTTAAAAACATCCTGTACCGAGACGGTGTCGAGATGCCTGAAGAAATCATTGAATATGTGGCGCGCAATATCAAATCAAATGTTCGCGAACTTGAAGGAGCCATCATTTCCCTGATAGCGCAATCGTCGTTCAATAAGAAAGAGGTAAATCTCGAACTCGCCAAACACGTTGTTGAAAAATTTGTCAAAAATGTAAAACGCGAGATTTCGATCGATTACATTCAGAAAATTGTATCCGATTATTTCCAACTCGATATAGAAACTTTGCAGTCGAAAACCAGGAAACGTCACGTAGTACAAGCGCGACAACTGGCAATGTTTTTCGCGAAAAAATTCACCAAGGCGTCGCTAGCCAATATTGGTTCGCAGATTGGCGATCGCGATCACGCAACCGTGCTTCACGCTTGCAAAACCGTTGACAATTTGGTTTCTACCGACAAGCAGTTCAAGAAATTCGTTGAGGATATCCATAAAAAGCTGTCTTTATAGTCTACAATTACTATTAATCCGCCGCTATGTATAAGATTCTGATGGTCTGTCTGGGGAACATCTGCCGTTCTCCATTGGCAGAAGGTTTATTGCAAAGCAAACTCCCGAAAGACAAATTTAGAGTCGACTCTGCCGGTACCGGAAACTGGCACGTTGGCCAAACGCCCGACGCCCGTTCGATTGCCATCGCAAAATTAAACAACCTCGACATATCCTCCCAGAGAGGCCGGCATTTCAATGTCAATGATTTTGAGGAGTACGATCAGATATATGTGATGGACAGCACCAATTATAAAGACGTGCTGGCCCTGGCACCGAATGAATCTGCAAAATCAAAAGTAAAAATGATTCTCAATGAATTATTTCCCGGTGAGAATGTCGATGTCCCGGATCCCTATTTCGGCATGGAAAACGGTTTCGAATCGGTTTATAAAATGCTGGACGAATGCTGCGAGGTGATTGCCGAAAAACTGACCACCAAGCCAGAATAATATGAAACCATTTACATTTATCGGAAAGCTGTACCTTATTCCCACTACATTAGGAGAAGTAGATCCCAATGATGTACTTCCGCATACCGTTGGCCGCGCCGTAGACTTTATCGATGATTTTATTGTCGAGAACGAAAAAACCGCGCGCAAATTCATAAAAAGCATCGCTCCACAAAAAGTACAGGCAACATTGCGTCTCAGCTTGCTTAACAAACATACAGAAGTAGCCGAGTATGCTGCGATGATCCAACCGTGCCTCGAAGGAAAGAATGTCGGGTTAATGTCGGAAGCAGGCTGTCCCGGCGTGGCAGATCCCGGCGCTGCCATCGTTAAAATCGCCCACCAGAAAGGTATTCAGGTTGTTCCACTCGTAGGACCGTCGTCCATTCTTTTGGCAATGATGGGATCGGGTATGAATGGCCAACAGTTTGCATTTAACGGTTATCTTCCAATTGATAAGGCTGAAAAGAAAGCGGCGCTTAAAAGCCTTGAGAAACTTTCTTCAGATAAAAACCAGTCTCAAATTTTCATCGAAACGCCCTATCGGAACAATAAATTACTCGAAGATATCCTTCAGTCTTTGCATCCCGAAACGCATTTATGCATCGCTGCCGATATAACACTGCCCACCGAATTTATTAAAACTTTTCCGGTATTTGTCTGGAAAAAAACAAAAGTCGATTTGCACAACCGACCGGCCATTTTCATTATCCACAAAACATAAAAAAACCCGCTCTTGGCGGGTTTGAAGCTATTCAAAAGAGATTTATTTCACTCGTGCATTGCTGTCTGCAACAATCGCCGAAGTGTCATAACCACCAAAGTTTTTCATAAAACTGCGCAGCGACGTACCAAAATCGTCGCGAAGATATCGTGTTCCGTTACTTCTGAAAAATTTCTTGACAGAACCTGCCCCGCCTAAATGCGCAGCGGCCAATATTCCCGACTCAGTGATCAAGATGCCGCCAACAGTTTTACCGTCGTATTTGGCGATTTCTTTTCGCAATTCCCATTTGTTTTTAGATAGTAATGCAACAAATGCTTTCTCTTGCAATGAAGGGCTGTTCATAAATCGGGCGGTGTCGTAAATGCCGATCGCACGTAGGGTATTAACCCCAAATTGATATTTCCCCATGTATCCAAGGGTATTTACAAGGTGATATTTTCCCTGTGATTCTTTAAAAGCGATCGCTTCTTTGTAACCAACGAAAAATTTTCCGGTAAAAGGTATGTTTTGTGATTTGTAATCGTCCGGTTTTTCTGAAGGATAAATATATTCTACCGGATCGCCTTCTATAGTGTAATTGTAGTGTATTTGATTGTCGGACTTAAATCCCGAACTTAAAAAGGCAACTATAGATGCCAGACTTGCAAAGTATATCCATTTTTTTATCATGTGGTTGTTTTCTTCTCAAAGACATCACCTCAAGTTTTTGACTTTCAGTTTAACCATCGCCATTCATCAAAAATTACGAGATGAAATCAGCCGCATGGTATCTTATAAGAAATTTCTGCGGATGCAAATATAAGAAAAAATATTGGATGCTGTATATCAGGCAGTTAAAGTTTTCTAAAAATAAATCCAGTGAAATCTGGCAGATTGCCCTTTGCCCAGTTCAATGGCAGGCCCGGGAATTTTAACCGTGTTTACCAGTGAAAATATGGTTTTGAGGACATGGGATTTGGTTCGGATTTTAGTCAGATCGGCATCCAGACTGAAATAATATTGACGATAGCGCCTGTCTGTTGGAAGGAAAACAGTATTGACCAAATCATCTTCGCCTGTAATCATTCCCTCACCGCCATACCCGACAGCGATATTTAACCAACGCGGAATCTTTGTATTCTTAGCAAACGACCTTAAGTTAACTGATAGCCAATAGGTTTGTCCGTTATAGTCCTTAAACATCTGTTCTGAATAGGTACTTCCCAGAACTTCCGGACGAACAGATGCGTACTCAGTGCTATGGAATGAATACTTGGGTGTGATGCGTTGTTCCTTCCAAAGTAATTCCTGCGATACAAACAGCGCCGTTCCGGTTGCATTGGCTGCAAGATCACCAGCGGATGCTCCCCATTGCGCCGAATATCCGTCGAAAACCTCAATTGCCGATAAAAAAACGAAGCCTGCGCCTGCGCCGTACAAAACGCTTTGCCGATCGGAAACTCCGCTCCACTGAAGCGATTCGGTCGCAAAACAGCTCAAGTGATAAGCAGAATATCCATGGCCGATCTTATCGACCTGAAGCCAATGCGAATTGTCATTGACGAAATG
>JADMKR010000115.1 GCA_015478765.1 Flavobacterium sp. | reverse complement strand
ATTCCACGGATATTGCTCGAGTAATGCGAGTTGCGTCGTTTCGAAACGGATCTCCGGATTTCCGTATTTTCCGGCTGTCTGCTGCAGCAGGAATTCGGCCATCGGGACAATATCTTCGCGGCGTTCCCGCAAAGGTGGAAGTGCTATTTCCATTGTGTTGATCCGATAAAAAAGATCTTCGCGGAAATTCTTGTTGCGCACTTCCCGGCGGATATCAATATTTGTCGCGGTGATTATCCTAACATCGAGCGCACGCGGCTTGCTTTCACCAAGACGTGTCACCGATTTGGTTTGCAGCACATGCAGCAGTTTCGATTGAAGATGCAATGGTATATTGCCAATTTCGTCCAGGAAAATTGTTCCGCCATTGGCCGCTTCAAAACGGCCGGGTGTATCGACTTTGGCATCGGTGAACGCGCCTTTTGCGTAGCCGAACAATTCACTTTCAAACAGGTTTTCGTTCAGCGAACCCAAATCGACATGAACGAATGGGCGGTCTTTTCGCGATGAGTGTTGGTGTATGTAATATGCGAATACGAATTTCCCGGTTCCGTTTTCGCCCAGTATCAACACGTTGGCATCGGTTTTGGCAACTTTTTCAGAAATAGCGTACGCCTGTTTTATTTTTGGTGAATTGCCGATGAAGTAGCGCTTGATACCTGTCTCTTTTTCTACCGTTTTTTTTGATTTTCTAGAATGATCGACCGCCTTGTCCACAACCTCGAGCAGCTTGTCGTTTTCCCACGGTTTTAATATGTAATCGAATGCGCCGATCTTTATTCCTTCAACCGCCGTTTCGATTTTGCCGAAAGCTGTCATCAAAATCACAGCCGATTTAGGCGAATGTTCCATAATTTCTTTCAGCCAATGAATGCCCTCGCGGCCGTCTTCAAAACCGATGCGATAGTTCATATCAAGCAGTATCACATCGACAACATTTTGCGAAATAATCGAATATAGTTCGCGCGGATTGTTGGTCGTAATGACATTTTCAAAATGCTTTTTCAAAACCATACGCGCCGCAAACAGGATTTCCTGCTGGTCGTCGACTATCACTATGCTGGCTTGTTTCTTTCTCATAAATTATGTCCGCTGCGGACAATTACTGTTCATTATCGGACAGTGTCAATAAACCGATAAAAATTAAAATACTGAAATTCAGTGACTTAAAATTTTATTTTTCACTGGCACGATTCTCCTTTTAGAGTTGCCAAATAAAAAATAGAAGAACTGATGGACAGAGTAATTGTCGGTAAAAGTAAAAAAATAAAATATCTGACTATAGGGGGAGTCGCTTTTTTAGCGGTTTTACTGATGGCCTACTTTTCACTGAACAAACAAAGCAGTTTAAATGTCAACGCAAACGAGTTGCTGATTAAAACCGTTACACTTCAGGAATTCGAAGATTTTATCCAAATACAGGCAAAAGCCGAACCGTTGAATGCGATGCTGGTCAATGTGATCGAAGGTGGCGCGGTACAGGAAATCTTTACCGAAAATGGTGTTAGGGTCACAAAAGGCCAGCCGCTGGCGAAGTTATACAATCCGAATACTGAACTCAGCTATCTGACGCAAGAAACTGCAATTATCGAACAGATCAATAACCTGAACTCCGGCAAGCTGAATATCCGCAATCAGGAACTGACGCTCAACAACGACCTGCTTATGATTGAACACGATTACAACGATGCCAAACAGGCCTATGATATGAACGAGAAATTGTTTAAAAAGGATGTGATCTCGAAAAACGATTGGAATACGATTCAGGAAAATCTCCGCTATCAGAAGGAACGCCGCTCCAATATCAAGGCAAACATCAAACGCGAACAGGAAACCAACCGGGTACAGATTGCGCAGATCAACCGCTCGATACAGACAATGGAAAAGAGTCTCGCGATACTCCGCGCAAACAAACAGAACTTTTTGGTCACCGCGCCTGCCGACGGCAAACTCACTGCGTTCGAACCTATTCTCGGCAAAACCTACCGTGCCGGTGAAAGCATTGCGAAAATCGACGTGATGCAGGGGTACAAACTCGTAGCCGATATCGATGAATTTTATCTCGACAAGGTTTCGGTGGGACAAAAAGGAACGGTTAATTATAAAGGAAATTCGCATCAGGTAAACGTGGTAAAAATCCTGCCCGAGGTCATCAGTGGGCGTTTTCAGGCAGAATTGACATTCATTGGCGAACAGCCCGCTATGCAGCAAGGCGTTTCCTTCGGTGTGAAACTCATACTGTCGGGAAGCGAACAAATCACAGTATTGCCGAAAGGGGCATTTTATCAGGAAACCGCGGGCGAATGGATTTTCGTAATCGAAGGTGACAAAGCCGAACGACGAACAATCAAACTCGGACGCGAAAACCCGTATGGTTACGAAGTCCTGGGCGGTTTATCGACTGGTGATAAAGTCATCACTTCGCGTTACACCGACTATAAAAATGTGGAAATCTTAAATATTCAATAATAATCATCAATTTAATCAATCAAAAAATGAAAAATCAAATCACTCAGTTAGTTGTACTGTTTTTTATGGCAGTAAATGTTTCCGCACAAAGCAGCGCCGGGGCCGCGACAAAATCGATCTCGGCGGCGGGAACTTTTTTTAAGACTCCGATAACCGATGCGCGCTGGAACAACGCCAACGGAAAATCGTTCACCAAGGCGCAGTATGCGAATTATTCGGGCGAGACCGAAATCAGGTTAAATACCGAATGGGAAGTCGACGCCAACATTAAACTTGCGATTACATTGGTTAAAGGCGAACTCGATGTCGAGATGGTGAACAGTAAAGGCGAAAAAGTATACAGCCGAAAGTTTCAGGAATCCGAAAATCTTAATTTTGACGCCCACTTGGAAGCCGGCGAAACCTATTTGATCCGATTCATCGGACGCGGCGCCAAAGGTTCGTATTATTGCCATTGGACAGAAAAAACTAATCAACCAAACATCACAATATAATGATCACCATCAGCAACCTAAAGAAAGTTTTCCGAACTGAATCGGTCGAAACGACAGCCTTAAACGGCATTAGTATAAATATTAACCACGGCGATTTCCTGTCGATTATGGGTCCGTCGGGATGCGGAAAATCGACATTGCTGAACATCATTGGCCTTCTCGACAGCGCCACCGACGGAAGCTACAAGTTGCTCGATCGGGAAATGACGGATCTAAATGAACGTAAGCGGGCGACCGTAAGAAAAGAGAACATCGGTTTTATATTCCAGAATTTTAACCTGATCGACGAATTGTCGGTTTATGACAACATCGAATTGCCCCTTATTTATAACGACGTAAAAGCATCGGAACGTAAACAACGCGTTGAAGCCATTGCCGAAAAACTGGGTATCGTACACCGATTGATGCATTTTCCGCAACAACTTTCGGGTGGGCAGCAGCAACGAGTGGCCGTAGCGCGCGCATTGATCAATAATCCCAAAATAATCCTGGCCGATGAACCCACCGGAAACCTCGACAGCAAAAATGGAAATGAAGTGATGGAACTTTTAACCGATTTGCATGCCAAAGGTGCGACCATCTTAATGGTGACGCATTCCGAATATGACGCGTCATTCTCACAGCGGACGATCCATATGAAAGACGGAATCATATTCTCGGAAAAATCGAATCGTAGAAACGTAGATGTTTTTGTGGAACCGACAGAAATTAATCAGTCATGATAAAATTCCTATTAACATTGGTTATGGCATTGCTGACTCTCATTTGCAACGTCCAACTTTAAAAATCTCGTCATGATAAAGAATTGGCTTAAAATATTTATATATCAGTTAAAGCAGAACAAATTGTTCTCGGCTTTGAACGTAATCGGGCTTAGCATTGGCATCGCGGGATTGATATTCGCGATACTGTATTGGAATGAGGAACACTCGTATAATGACTGGAATCCGGAGAAGGAAGTAGTTTATCAGGTAATAAGCGATGTGGGCGAAAAAAATATCTGGCCAACTAACACATCTGCTCTCGAACCGTACTTAAAGGAAATGAATCCGAAAGTAGCAGAATATTGCTATCTGAATGTGTGGTACCTATCCGATCTCATCGAAAACAACGGCAAAAAGGAATACTTCGAAAAAATCGTTGACGCGCAGGCGAATTTCTTCTCATTTTTTCCATTCGATTTTATTTACGGAAGTGCCCAATCGGCCCTAAAAGATGAAAGCAGTATTGCTCTTTCTGAAGATGCCGCCCAACGTTTGTTTGGTTCGGAAAACCCGCTTGGCAAGGAAGTCACCTATGGCGACAAAAAACTGGCTGTTCGGGGTGTTTACCGAATCACCGGAAAATCTTCAATGCAACCCGATGCGGTGACCAGTTTGATTGC
>JADMKR010000114.1 GCA_015478765.1 Flavobacterium sp. | reverse complement strand
ATTCAGTTCAGGCTCGCAAAAGACCGATTCGAGAGCGACAAGCTACTCATAAAAAACCTGATCAATCAGCAACTATTCCCAAAGCTTCAAAAAATAAGTCCGGCATACGCTCCATTGGCAGGCCATTACTTCGAGTGGGACAATACCGAACAGCGCACTCCTGAGCAGGTCGCGCAACAGATTGCCATACTTGCACAGCACTTTGACCTTGATATGGAAGAAGTGAGCCAAAAAACAGGCTTTAAGATCATCGGTCAAAAGCAGAACGGTTTTGCGCCAACACCTCCCGAAGACCAGGAGATTAAAAAAAAAAGCGGGAGCGGGAAGTAACGGCGATCTTTAATGAGATTGATGCCAGTTACCATGCCGAGGATTGCAGCTGCGGAACCTGCGCGGGCGACATGATCACGGCGGTCGATTTATCGGGCTACGATAAGTTAATTGACAAGATCGCCAAAGATTTGCATTCCGGCAAAATGAAACCGTCCGATTTGAACCAGGAGTTGATATCCCAAACTTACGAAGACCTTGCAAAAGGTGCGAAAGCGGGATATGGCAAAGACTGGGCAAAGTTCCCGGCAGACGGCAAAGGTTCAACACCAACTGAATTAAAAAAGAACATCTACGCATTTTCGGGCGCGAAGTGCTACGCGCAGCTCGAGAAGATCAATTCGTATTTATACGACAAAGACGGAAAGCTGCGCCCGTTTAACGAGTTCGCTGTATTTGCCCGCAAGGAGAACCGGCAGTACAATGTAAATTATTTGCAGGCCGAGTATCAAACCGCACGAACTGCGGCGCAAATGGCCGAGAAGTGGGAACGCCTTCAGGAAACAAAAGACCTATTCCCGAATCTTGAATACAGGACAGTTGGCGACGACCGGGTGCGCAGGGACCACCAACGACTCGACGGCATCATCAAACCCATGGACGACCCTTTCTGGGACAGGCATTACCCTCCGCTCGATTGGCGTTGCCGATGCGACGTGCGGGCGACAGCTGCCGATGCAACAGACGATAAAGATGTGATTTTGCCGCCTGTCAAATTCAAAGGCAACGTGGGCAAGGATAAGGAGATATTTACGAACAAGGGGACGTTTTTCCGACTGATATCGGGTGATGGAAACGCGAAACGCAATCAGGAACTTGCAAAATTCAATGCGCCTTTCGAAGATTTGAAAACGGAAAAAGGCAAGACGGTGAAGATTAGCGTCTATGCCGACAGGAAAGCACCGCAGTTTGACGGTGACCTCGAAGTTGCGACCGTGTTGGCCGATGTAGGTGTCAGAACCTCGCTATTGGCGCATGTGAATATCGACAAGGAAGTACACCCGACATTATCGGTAAGCGGAAAACCCGCCGACCGCATCACGCCGAAAGGCTTGGGCTTCAAAAACGACCTTTCAAAAGCAAATGAGCAACGCCGAGCGGTTTTGGTAGTCGATTTGAAAGACAACGACAATACGATGCAGGAGGTTGTTGATCAACTGAGAATTGAGTTGAAGGACGAAACGACGTATCCGGAAATCAAAGAGGTTGTGATTGTCTCGGCAGACCGTAAAGAAGTAAAGCAGTTCTCACGAAAAGATTTCAATGAGTAAGATACAACCACCTGACTTTTTAGCGATTGCCGATGGCATCAAAGCCGATGCGAGGCGGTATGCAAAAGTGTACTGCCTGCAATGGTTCGACGACAGTTTCCAAAAGGGCGGTTTTACCGATACCTCCTTTCAGGCTTGGGACAAAAGGAAAGAACCCGACGGGCGACCAGGCGGCGCGATATTGGTGGACACCACCTTTTTGCGGAAAAGCCTGTCGGTGTTATCAGAAACCAACAGCCAAATACAATTCGGCACACACGTGCCTTATGCGGGGCTGCATAACAATGGAGGCCGTATGAGGGCGGTGCAGAACGTAAGGGCGCACAATCGCACCCGCAAGGGCAAACGCGAGCAGGTGAAAAGCCACACCCGGCGTATGGACACCAAATATCCGAAACGGCAATTTATCGGCGAGAGCCAGCAAATGATGAAAGGCTTGGATAATTGGCTTTTAAACGAGGTTGAAAAACGATTTAAACAAATATGATATGCAAGACTGGACCGAACTTTATAAAGAGCTGGCCGAGAAGATCAAGAGCAACGTCAAAGGCGTCAAGTGGATTGACCTTTGGAACTCGCAGGTGTATAATTTGGAAGGTGAGCATCCTTTCCCTGCTCCGGCTGTGTTTTTGGCGTTCCGATCTAACCGGATGGACGATGCCGGACTGAAGGTGCAGAAGGTCGAGCTACAAGTCGACGTGTTCCTTTTTTACGAAACTTTCCTCGACACGTACCACGGCGCATATAACCAAGAGCAGGCACTCGAATTCCTTGAGACGCTGAGCCAGCTTAACCGGATATTTCACGGAAGCGACGGCAAAAGCTACAGTTCGATGCGGCGGTTGTCCTTTAGCCCGGTAGATACCGGAGGTGCCGGGAATCTTTACAGCGTGACATATTCGTGTCAGTTGATGGATTACAGCGCAGCCGATGAAATTGAGGAAGGAACTTTCAGCGACCTGACGATCGAGCCGAAAGAGGTGTTTATTGTTGAGACGTAAAAAGTGAAGTTTGAGCAGTGGTCGCCACTTCGGTACGACTGAAAACGATGTTTTCGATGGTACGCGACGCTTTGTAGAATTTGACTGCTAATACCTTGAAGATATATTCATTGGTGAATTTGCGAACGCCGTGCTCCCTCACATTGCTTAACTTCTCAAATTCCTTGCGTATATCCTGATGCAGTCGAAGAGTTGTTTGTTTGGCTGCCATGATGTCACAAAAATAGAAATTAATTTGACATAAAAAAACCGCTCGTTTTGAGCGGTTATTTTTTGGCGGTGAGTTCTTTAAGATAATTCTCGGCATCCCGGATGTCATAATCATAATCGGGGTTACCGCTTGCGGTCTTGGCGTTCGCATACGCGGCTTTGGCATTGGTGTAATGCTTCTCGCCCAAAGCATAATCCTGATGCTCGTGATTATAGATTTGTGCCAACTCAAAGTGAGCCTTTCCAAGTGCGGCATACGTCCGTTCCGATTTATCCGACGCAAGTATCACATTAAGGTCATTGATCGCGGTTTTAAGTTGTGGCTCTTTCGCGGAGTGTGTCATTGACGATCTAACCCGCAGCCATCGATAATCGACCGATGCCGGGTCGAGTTCAATTGCCTTGCCGATCGTTTCGGCTGCATGGATATACATGCGGCTTTCGAACTGCTGATTTGCGGTGGCGTAATAAGTAGAAGCGTCTTGGGCGTGAGCCGTGGCGCTTAGGAATAGTAGAAGTAATAAAATTGTTCTCATAATTATTATGCTTTTGATTCCCTGTTAGCCAATGGTACAAATACGGATGTTAGACCGGAATCATTTCGAACTACAAATATCCAACCCATAGGAACTCGCGTGATTCGATACTTAATATAAAGCTTAGTGTCGCCGACTGGGGAGTCTATTGCTATTGTTTCTCCCAGTTTCATATCGTAAATTTTGTCCATTTGTATGTTGTTAAGTTATTAAAGCTATGAATAGTTGCGCTAATATAATAAGATATAGGATAAACAGCAGATTTTGTCGTCGATTGAGGCTTTTACGACGTTCAGCTGCTTCTTTAAACGATCTTTGAAGATATTCATCTAATTTGCTTTTCATCAGTATTTTAAATCAGTAAAGTGAATAATTTTGCCGCTCCAGCCTTTGTCTCCGTTTGCGGTTATGATCGGGTACCAATAATCAAAGAAGTCGTCCCACGAGTCAAAGCCATCGTTCCACGCAAGTTCGAGCCGCTCAGTATAACTAACTAATATGCGATTGTCGACTGAGATTTGAATGATGTCACTATGGTAGTAGGTCATAAAAATATCCTGAACTTCTTTGCAGGGAAAAGTAGGCGCGAACTGAAAGTAGTTCTTTGAGCGGTTGTTGATGACTGGGTGAATTAGCGTACCGGTTTGCCATCGGTTTGTTTTGTCCTCGCGGAAAGTGTGAATTTTTGGATGCGTCATCCGAGTATCTTCATCTGGCCGGAACTCCCAATAATCACCGAAGCGTTCTTTGTGCTTTTCAAGATAGTCCTGGTATTCGTCATCGCCTTCGTAAAGGTTGCGAAGAAAGCCCTCCCATATCTTCTCAACGAAGTGGTTGGGCTTATTGCTCATTTGTGTGGAAAATGGTAGGATCATAGTTAATTCTTTTTCGAAGGTTAAATGTTTTACTTTAGAAATTACTGCCGAAAAGCCCTTTGTTGATGCCGGTTTCAAGAGTAGAAATATATATAGCGGTTATACGACATAGTTACCAACCAGCCG